>JAYTFA010000263.1:0-7184 GCA_043734765.1 Pseudobdellovibrio sp.
CTGTTGAGTTTCAAAACATTAATGCAATTATCAAAAGAAAAACAAGTTAAAGCTGATCTATTAAAACCTTATTCAATCCCGAACGATTTTAAAAACCTACAGGAAAATCAAGTTAATCATACGGGCATGAAAGCATTAAAATTTAAACTCGAGGCAGCTGAGGCTGCAATTGATCTTGCTAAAGGAAAACGTATTCCTGATTTAACTTTTACGTTATTTCGGGAGCTTGATAACTTAGATAACAGACGACAAAGGTTTAACGGCCTTTCGTTGGGTATTACAATTCCTTTATGGGATTTCAACACAGGAAATATTGCTAAAACTCAAGCCGAAAGCCAAAAAATTAGATATGATGCTCAATCCTTCGAAATAGAATTAAAAGTTAAGTTGCAAAAAAGTTTTAATCATCTTGAGCGCCTCGTCACCCAATCTGAAAATTATCGCACAAAAATCCTGGCTCCGGCAGAAGAGGTTTTAAAACTAACCAATAAAAGTTTTAACACGGGGGGAGTTAATGTCTTATCGCTTATTGATGCAAATAATACTTATTTCGATGCACGAAAGCGATATCTTGATTTTCTTTTTGAATCTTGGGTAGAAGCAGCCGAAGTAAGAGAAGCGGCAGGAATTTCCTTAGTAAATAACAGCAAAAATGAAGGTGCCTTATGATTGCAGCATTAATTCGATTTTCACTTATCCAGCGTCTCATGGTCATTTTAATTTCTGGTGCTCTAACGGCTGGAGGTATTTGGGCTTTTAGGACACTACCGATTGATGCATTTCCTGATATTTCTGCCCCTCAGGTGCAAATTATTATTAATGCACCGGGCATGTCGCCTAGTGATGTCGAACGAAGAGTCACTTTTCCCATTGAAATGGAAATGCAAGGGCTACCTAATCAAAAAATGTTACGTTCGATTACAAAGTATGCGTTGGGTGTGATTACTATTGATTTCGAAGATGGAACAGATGTTTTTTGGGCCAGGCAATTAGTCTCGGAACGCTTAAATGGGATTATGACTAGTTTGCCAAGTGGAGCAACGGGTGGTTTAGCCCCTGTGACTACACCATTAGGTGAAATTTACATGTATCAGATAGTTGGCGAAGGCTACAGTAATATAGAGCTTCGAGCGTTACAAGATTGGGTCATTAGGCCTCGTCTTCGCGATGTCGAAGGTGTTGCCGATATTAATTCGTTGGGTGGTGAAGTAAAGTCCATTGAAGTTATCCCTCGCGCTGAAGCTTTAGTGCAATATGGCCTTTCTTTAGAAGATTTAGAAACGGCACTGACAAATAATAATCGGAATGCGGGCGGCGACCGTATTAACCGCAATAACAATGTTCTTTTGGTTCGAACAATTGGTAATTTAAAAAGTATAGAAGATATTCGCAATGTAACTGTGGCAAACCGTGATGGAGTTCCAATTTCAATTGGAAAGGTGGCCGCAGTTGAACTTAGCTCATTGACTCGCTACGGAGGTGTCACATCAAGCGCAAAGGGTGAAGTAGTCACTGGCTTAGTGCTACTTCGAAAAGGTGGTAACAGCCGAGAAGCCGTTGCCGCAGCTAAAATTGCACTCGAATCGCTTAAAACCGTGCTTCCAAAGGGCGTAACCATAGTACCCTTTTACGACCGCTCCGAACTTGTAACGGCGGCAGTCGGTACGGTCGAAAAGGCACTGGTCGAAGCCGTAGGCCTTGTACTTTTAGTTTTAATAGTTATGTTAGGAAACTTACGCAGTGCTTTAACCGTAGCCCTCATATTACCGCTTTCGGTTTTATTTACTTTTATAATGATGAGGCTTTTTAATGTATCTGCCAATTTAATGTCTTTGGGTGGATTAGCAATTGCAATTGGTATTTTGGTGGATGCAGCGGTAGTAGTGGTTGAAAATATACATACGCAGTTGCATAACTCTGTAGTAAAAGGTGTTAGTAAGCTTCATCTTATTTATCGAGCCGTGTTAGAAGTAGCTACGCCTGTTATTTCTGGAGTATTAATTATTATAATTGTTTTTCTACCGCTCTTTAGTCTTACTGGGCTTGAAGGGAAAATGTTTAGTCCTCTTGCGACTACAATTTCTTTTGCGCTTATTGGCTCTTTGATACTTTCGCTAACCATTATCCCAGTACTTGCAAGCTTTCTAATGTCTTATAATCCATCTGCTACGGTTAATCATGAAGTTGACGAAGGGAAAATTTTACTAAAGCTTAAATCTTTATATTTACCTGTTATGCAATGGGCAATTAGAAAAAGAAAAACAGCAATTACTATTTCGTTGATTGCGCTGGCGATTGCGGGTGCTATTTTCCCATTGATAGGACGGGAATTTATGCCAGTAATGGACGAAGGTACGACTGTCGTAATTATTGAAAAAACTCCTAGCATATCTCTCGAGCAATCGTTAAAAATAGATGCGACATATCAAGCGGCTATGATGGAGCTTCCTGAAGTAATAGGGGTTACTTCTCGTACCGGTGCAGACGAATTGCGTTTGGACCCTATGGGTTTATACCAAACAGATAATTTTTTAATTACGAAACCCCGTTCTGAGTGGAAGATTAGCTTAGCTCAATTTCAAGAAAATTTACGTAATAAGTTAGAACAGTTTAAAGAAATTGAATTCGCATTTTCACAACCCATTGATATGCGGGTTTCAGAAATGTTGACGGGGGTTCGCGCCACAATGGCAATAAAAATTTACGGTGATGATCTTAAGATTCTCGAGGAAAAAGCAGTGGAAATTGAAAATTCCGTCAAGAATATAAGCGGCGCTAAAGACATTGTGCGGCCACCAGTCTTTGGCCAGTTGTACCTAGAAATTGATATAAATCAAAAAAATATAGCAAGTTATGGAATCAGGGCCGAAGACATCAACAAACTGGTAGAGACAGCCATTGGCGGGCGCGTAGTCACTGAGATTATAGAGAATAATAAACCATTACCAGTGCAATTGCGCTATCCGATTGAAAAACGGAGTTCTATTGAAGCTATCTCAGCACTCTTAGTTAAAACCCCCGGAGATGCAAAAGTGCCATTAAGAAACCTGGCCACAATTCGTGAAGTTGATGGTCCCGTGCAAATCACTCGTGAGTCAGCTAAAAGATTAGTTGTAGTTCAGGCAAATGTTGAAGGTCGCGACGTAGTGAGTTTTGTAAATGAAGTGCAAAAAACTATTGCTGAGAAAGTAAAGTTACCTCCAGGTTACTATGCAACATATGGCGGTCAATTCGAAAACCAACAACGAGCTTCATTGCGTTTAGCAATAGTTCTACCAATTGCTGTTTTGCTAATTTTTATTATGCTTTTCATAACTTTTCGTTCACTATCGCAAGCTGGATTGATTATTCTAAATATTCCATTTGCAATGATCGGTGGAGTGATTGCCCTTTATTTATCTGGGCTCTATTTATCAGTGCCAGCTTCGGTTGGATTCATTACGCTTTTTGGAGTAGCCGTTTTAAATGGTGTTGTTATGGTCTCATATTTTAACCAATTGCGAGCAATGGGAAGATCAGTAATAGAAGCAGTTGAAGAAGGGGCCATGCGCCGCCTTCGGCCGGTACTTATGACAGCTTTAATTGCTAGCTTTGGGTTAACACCATTATTATTTGCAACCGGCCCGGGATCAGAATTACAGCGTCCGTTAGCAGTAGTTGTAATCGGTGGTTTATTTACATCAACGCTTTTAACACTTATTTTGCTTCCGACATTGTATGCGTGGGTAGAGAATTTAAGTGAGAGGAAGAAGTTAAAAACTCAAGGAGAACTAATATGAAGAATCTAGTTTTAATAATTCATGCGGGTCTAAAACAAAACTTTACCGACTTGTTAAATAACATTGATGATGTGGATGGATTTACTTTTACAAGCGTAGAGGGGCATGGTGCTCAATCGAAACACAATTTAGAACTTTCCGAAAGAGACAAGGTCGTAGGATATGTTCCCAGATTAAGAGTTGACCTACTATTGGATGATTCAAAAGTTGAAGCGGTTCTCGATGTGTTTCGGAAAAATAGAAATTCAGAGAAAAAACAGAATTTCTATTGGATCACCGACGTGAAAGATCAAGGTCGATTCTGATGTGCATTGTGAGATTTTAAGATTGCGTTAGTTGAAGATGAAACCTATGAGTAAAATTTTTTCAAAATTTCCCCAAACCATAACTTACTTGTCTTGGGGCATTGCTCTTGGGGCCATGCTTATCAGCCTGATTTTTAGTGAGCTTTTAAATTTTCCGCCTTGCACTTTGTGTTGGTGGCAGAGAATTTTTATGTATCCGCTTGTTTTTATAATTCCCATAGGGGTTTTAAATAAAGATTCTAAAATTTATAGTGATGTTCTTATTTTGAGTGGCATAGGACTTTTTATCGCTTTATATCACTCTTTAATTTATCATGAAATAATTAAAGACAGTCTAACAATTTGTACGGCGACTTTAAGTTGCAAAACAAAACAATTTGAATTGTTTAATTTGATCAGTATTCCTGTGATGTCGACGCTTAGTTTTTTACTAATTTTTGTATTAAATCTATTAGGAGTTTTTAGTGATAAAAGAAGTTAGAAACCTTGGGGTTATTTTAGGTATTGTTCTTGTTATATGTTATGGGGTTTATAAATTCGCACTTAGCACGGGTGAAAAGAAAATGATTGTGCCAGCAATTCAGCAAGTTCCAATGGTAAGCAATTTGGTTGCTAACCACAGTTTTTCATCTGGTCCTGCTGACGCTAAAGTAACCGTGGTTGAATTTTTTGATCCTGAGTGTGAATCGTGTGCTGCTGTTGCTCCAATTATTAAAAATGAGATGAAGTATTATGAAGGCAAAGTTAGATGGGTTTTTCGATACATGGCCTATCATCAAAACTCTAAAGCAGCCGTAAAGGTCTTGGAAGCAGCTCGCAAGCAGAATCTCTTTTTAGAGGTTAAAGATACGTTATTCGAAAAACAAAAAATATGGGGAGAGAGGCAAGGCTCCATGGAAAACGAAATTCTAAAAATCGTTTCTCAGATAAAATCATTAGACATCAATAAACTTAAAAAAGATATGAATGATCCGTCAATTTTAGATGTCATAAGCAAAGATAAAATAGAAGGGGAAAAGTCAGGCGTTCATGGCACGCCTACGTTTTTTGTTAATGGTATCTTAATTGAAGAGCTTGATATGGATTTGCTTATTAAAAAAATTAATGAACGTTTGTAACAGATATATTAAATAAAATTAAACTTCTTCAACTTTTAATAATCTCAATGAATTCATAATTACTATAAGCGCAGCCCCTGTATCAGCAGCAACTGCAATCCAGAGGTTTGAATACCCCATAAATGTCAGAACCAAGAATACGGCCTTGGTAACGAGTGCAAAGGCTATATTAAACTGAATGATTCTGAGAGTTCTTTGTCCGGCTTTGATAGCAACCGTAACCTGGCTCAAATCATCTGTCATAAGCGCAATATCAGCAGTTTCAATAGCGGTGTCTGAGCCAACAAAACCCATCGCAATTCCCAGCGAAGACTTGGCCATAGCGGGCGCATCGTTGATTCCATCTCCAATCATCGCAACAATGTTGTATTTACTCTTTAGATTTTCAATGTATTGAACTTTGCCTTCGGGGAGCAAGTCCCCAAAAGATTCATCAACCCCGACCTGAACTCCAATTGCAGACGCAGTTTTTTGATTGTCACCACTCAGCATAACAATTTTATCGACGCCGGCGGCTCTTATTGTTTGTAGAGAAACTTTAGCATCATTTCTTACCTGATCTCCGACAGTAATCACTCCAATGACTTCTCCGGCACATTCACCATGAGGCTTGTGGCCGATAACCACAACAGACAAAGCCTGCTCTTCCAGGGACAATAAAGTCTTTTCAAATTCTGGCGTGCAAATTCCAATATCATGGGCGAAACGATGATTCCCTAAGAGATAGCTATGTCCATCAATTAAAGCTTCAACACCTCGACCGGAAACATTTATAAACTCAGAGATATTCTTTAATTGAATATTTCGATCTTTTGCTAAGTTTAAAATGGCTTGAGCCAGGGGATGGGTTGAATGTGCCTCAAGTGAAGCGGCAATTTCCAAAATCTTGTCCTCATCAAAAGAATTTATTTTTATGATTTGCTGAACTTTGGGCTTACCCTCAGTTAATGTTCCTGTTTTATCGACGGCTAAAGCTTTTATTTTTCCTAAGACTTCAAGAATGGCTCCGCCTTTTACCAAAACGCCTTTTTTAGCAAGTGCAGTCAGGCTGGAAACAATTGAAACAGGAGTTGAAATTACAAGAGCGCACGGGCAAGCAATTACAAGAAGTGTTAATGCCTTATAAATCCAGTCATGCCAAATACCTCCGAAGATAAGCGGCGGAATGATAACTGTTAAAATTGCAAGTAAAAGAACCGTTGGTGTGTAGATCTCGGCAAAACGATCAACAAATTTTTGACTTACGGCACGCTGACTTTGGGCCTCTTCTACAAGTTTAATGACTTGAGATATTTTTGTTTCACTAAAAATTTTTGTAACTTTTATTTCAAGACTTCCTTCTTGGTTAATCGTACCTGCAAATACAGGTTCACCAACAGTTTTAAGAACAGGTATTGACTCTCCTGTTAGCGGAGCCTGATCGATAGAGGAAGTCCCGCTGATAATAATTCCATCAAGAGGAACGCTTTCACCGGGCTTAACTCTAATGACTTGAGAAACTAGAACATTTTCAACATTTAATTCTTCTGTAGATCCATCAGGTTTTACAATAATTACTTTCTGTGGCGTAATTTTAAGTAGCTCTTGAATTGCGCGTCTTGCTCTTTGAACACTAAGACTTTCAAGCAGCTCTGAGAGGGAAAATAAAAATACGACAGCTGAAGCTTCGGCATGTTGGCCGATGCTTGCAGCACCTATGACCGCAACGGACATCAGTACATTCATATCTAGGGTTTTGCGTTTAAGCGAACCAAAAGCCTTTGGGAAAACCAAAATTCCACCAAGGAGGATGGAAAGTAAAAAAGAGATTTCATCAAAATAGTTCGTGATTTTTAACCACTGCAAAGAAAGGCCAATTAGTAAAAATACACCTGATGAAGCGACCAGGATGATTCTGTTTCTATTTTGAAATTTTGTTTTATTTGAATCTTCTGTCAAAACTCGCACGACTGTTGTTTCAATACGTTTTTTTAATAAATGAA
>JAYTFA010000264.1:0-4233 GCA_043734765.1 Pseudobdellovibrio sp.
TTGTTAAAGACCTGTTAAATTTGAATCATAATTTAAGCATAAAAAATCCTAATCCCCAAAACGACTTTTGAATTTTTAAAAAAATTCAAAAGCACCGTCCGAAAAACAAAAGAAATGATAAAAACAGATTTCCAAGAGGAAGGAGATAGAAAAAATTTGTAAAGTGAATTTAAAACGAAGAGAAGAGAAGAGAGAGAAGAAAAATCAAAGCGGAGCCAGTCTACATTGGGCCCCACTTTGGATTTAAAAAAACATTATTTCATCATAATTGGATGTTTATGTCGTAGTGTGATCAATCCGTGAGTTGGATCATAAGGCGAAAGCCCTACAGCAACCGAATCTCCCACAACTACTTTAATATTGAATCTTTTCATTTTACCGCAAAGACGCGCCTTAACACTCACTCCGTTTTCTAAAGTGATGTGATAAACCCCGCCGCCGGATAAATCTGATATTTTACCATTCAAGGTAACTAAATCGTCTTTTGCCATCGATTACGACTTAATAACGAGAGTTTCTGCCGAAGCTGCTGCCGCCGCCGCCACCTGGACGTTTTTCACGAGGCGCCATTGGTTTTGCTTCAGAAACATTCATAGCGCGACCTAATTGGTCAGAACCATTTAATTTTTCAATTGCAGTTGCTGCATCTGTGTCTGTAGACATTTCAACAAAGGCAAAACCCTTGCTACGTCCTGAATCGCGATCAGTGATGATCTTAGCTGATTCAACAGTTCCAAATGATGCGAACAGATCGCCTAATGCCTGATCGTCCATGTTAAAAGATAAATTTCCTACGTATATTTTTTTGCCCATTAATTCCTCCTCGGATATGGTTGCCACTAAGAGAAGAATTAACAAAACGCTATTTCGCACTCAAGAGAGACTGAATATTGAAGTTTCATCTTACACGACTTTAGTAAAAGCACCTAGCAATTAAGTTTATATCTTCCATTGCTCTCGTTATCAGTACCAATTTTCCCTAGATCAGTGGTGTTGGGCTTCAATCTACACTAACTAGCCTATCATTTAATCATAATGAGTGTTCTACTGGACCTTCAGACTAATGACCCACAGAAAGTTGCTCCCTTGAAGAAACAAACTCACTGTTCGAACATGAACCATGCGCGCATTATGGTTTCTATCCAGTATTGCCCTTCCTGCGGTGAAAAATTCAATGTCCACTGTGATGTTAAACACTGCACTGATTTCAACCATGCTTCCAGGCGAAAAGATCGTGATTCCTATTGTTCGGATTGCGGCATTCAGCTCACCACTACCGACAAAAAAAGATTCTAGATAAGAGAAATAAAAGGTACCATAGCCTAAAATGCTTTACGGAAACGAATCGATTTCGCATTACACACCTTCTAATATTTCGCTTTGGATGCTGATGGCCTTTCAAGGCGGACTTTTAAATATCGGCGGGTTCATGGCCGTGCACCGTTTTGTTTCCCACGTAACGGGCTTTGCCACACTTTTCGGTTTCGAAATCAATCAAATCGACAAAAGCCGTGCGCTCGGTATGCTGGCGGTGCCACTTTTCTTTTTATTCGGCACGATGCTGAGCGGATTGTTAGTGGATATCCGGCTTAAACTTCATCTCAGACCAAAATATTACATTGCCTTTGGCCTAATCTTTTTTTTGATCACCACGGTTTTAGTTGCCGGAGTATTAGGATACTTCGGAGTCTTCGGAGAACCCTTCGAGGAATTTCACGATTATGCCCTACTTGCTTTACTTTGCCTGATCTGCGGAATTCAAAATGGAACTATCACTTCAGTTTCGAGATCAGTTGTCCGTACAACACACCTTACCGGAATCACGACGGATCTGGGCGTGGGGCTGATGCGGTTTTTTCACCGAGAAAAGCTCAAACATGAATACGCAACTGAAACTCCGGCCAACCTGATGCGTTTCGGGATTATAATTTGTTTTATATTGGGCTCCGTTGCAGGTGGATATGTATTCGGCCGTTTGGGTTATATCGGCTTTGCCGTACCAGCCGCCACCTCAGGTGTGCTTTTTATAATGATGTTTTACTATCAGGTACTTAAATATCAACCCAGTGCCCGATCAAAGAAAACAGACCTGCCATCAGTAAAATAGCTCCGGAAATTGTCTGGTATCGCACCGGTGAATTTTTAATTAAATTTTTCATAAATCCGGTAAAGACGATAAAAGCAGGTAAAGCCGTGAGCCAAAAAATAAAAATAAGCATCAGCGATTCAGGCCAGGTCTTCATTTGTGTCGACAGAAACAAAAAGGAATACAGCCATGAGCAGGGAAATAGGCCTGTTAATAAGCCAAGGATAAAGGGAAATTTTTTTGCAATATTTTTATTTTTTGCAACCACCTTGAACTGAAACTTCGAGTATTTAAAAAAAATCCGGTTGCTTTTTAAAAAATTGAGTTGAACCAGTCCGAAGTAAATAAAAATCATCGCGAAAAATAAGGTCGCAACAGCTTTCAAGCCGCGGCTTTCGGTGTTCAAAAAATAATGAGTTCCGTAAAAAAGCAGAGTCCCCAGCAAAAGATACGAAAATAGTCGTCCTAAATGATAAGTAAAAAAATCTTTTGATGCCTTAAAATTGCAACTGAGCGGTCCACACATGACTCCGCAGTGCCAGCTCCCCAGAAAGCCCATTAAAAAAATCGAGCCCATGAGTGCCAGTTGCATTATTGAATCCTTACGAACTGAATTGCTTTAGATAGCGAGTTTGTGTAGCTCTGTAAAACCAGATTAAGCTGATTATTTTGCGAAGAATAACGATTCGCTTCGATCTCCACAAAACCCGGAAGCTTAATGTCTTGCTGGGGCTGCAGCTCAAGTTCAGACGCGGGAGTCGATAAAGAATAACCGTCTGCAATATTTTTAGGAGAAAGCACCAAGGTTATTCTGACGGAGTGATCAGTTTGATTTATCAGATGAAGCACGATCTGGTTGGTGATAAACCTGCCAGCGTCCTGATTTCTGAAACTGAAGGGGTTTGCATGCGCTCTTGTTACGGCAAACTCAACCGGGTTGCGATGCCCGAGTGTCCAGGCAAAAGCAACTGAAAAAACTACCAAGAGCAGCCCATACAAAGCCAGCCGGAATCTTTTGAAATCTATTTTCTTTTGGTCTCCAGTTTCGTAACGTATGAGTGACGGTTGCCGCTTGAGCTTTTGCATGACTTCATTACAGGCATCAATGCATTTTCCGCACGCAATACATTCATATTGAAATCCTTCACGGATATCTATTTTAGTGGGACATACGGTAACGCACCTGTTGCATTCGACACAATCACCTTTATCAACTGATTTTGCAGACAACTTGCCTCTTGGCTCGCCCCGGACTAAATCATAAAAAACCACTAATGAGTTTGAATCGATGAGTGCATTCTGAAATCTTCCGTAGGGACAAACCAGAAAACACAATTTCTCCCTGAAAAAAGCAAAATTCAAAAACAAAACGCCGGTCAATATCACTAAAATCAGAAATGGCTGCAAATGGGCCTGCGGTCCCTCAAAAATATAATGCGTAACAATTTCCGAACCGATAAAATAGGCTGCAAATGAATGGGCCAATATCCAACAGAAAACCAAAAAAACAAAATACACGGCACAAATTCTGATTTTTTTGAAACGGGAATCCTCGCTTTTGAAAAACAAGTGCCGCTTTGAATAGTTTCCCAGAATTAGTTTTTCTACGCGGTTAAAAAGAGCATTTATAAATACGGTCTGCGGGCAACTCCACCCGCACCATAGGCGCCCGAACAAGGCTGTTATAATAAAAATGGATAAGATCAACAAAATCAGCAAAAAAAACAATAAGGGCGCATCATGTGAAAAAAACGTAAAACCGAAAAAAACAAAATGTCTGCTGAAAATATCAAGAAGAATCACCGGCTTACCGTTTATATAAATCCACGGTGCGACAATAAAAATAGCGATTAAAATCGGCTGCAGAATATTTCTGATTTTTTGGTAAAAACCCCGAACTTCCGCCGGACCTGAAAATGAATACATGTTTACCCTGCCTACTTTACTTTCTGACCTTCTGCCGCTTTCGGATTTACCGGATCTGAACCGATTTTTGAAAAAACAAAAGCCGCTACATTTTTAATTTCGTTTGGTTTCAGAATTGTTTCCCAGGCCGGCATACCTTTAGCTGTGGAACCTTTTTTAATTGTCTGCACGATATCCAGTCGCGTGCCCGCCCCTGTTGTCCAGAATTCATCGGTTAAATT
>JAYTFA010000265.1:0-8216 GCA_043734765.1 Pseudobdellovibrio sp.
AGTAAAGAAAAAGAAATTAAGGTTGAACAGATCACCGCCGAAATGCTTCAACCAAAAACCATAACTTCTTTCTTTCTAAGAACAAAAAACCGCATTGAAATACTGAAGCTCCAGAGATGGATCAATGAGTATAAAGACGAGCCGCTTTTGGCGGTCATTCCGGGCGTGGTTCTGTCCGAGATGTGGACGTCGCTGTCTATGGTCGAAACGGTTCTGAAATCCATTTCGTTTTTAGTTATGGTGGTGGGACTGTTTTCAATGCTGATTTCGATAATGACTTCGTTAAACGAAAGACGCCGCGAGATGGCCGTGCTTCGTGCCTTGGGTGCTTCATTGAAAAATGTTTTAGGTTTTATTTTAGTGGAAACTATGCTGCTGAGTCTTTCTGCA
Organism: Pseudobdellovibrio sp.; assembly: GCA_043734765.1. Classification (GTDB taxonomy): domain Bacteria; phylum Bdellovibrionota; class Bdellovibrionia; order Bdellovibrionales; family Bdellovibrionaceae; genus Pseudobdellovibrio. The sequence goes on from JAYTFA010000265.1 coordinate 391, forward strand.
ATTATAATCTCCTGCGTTTTCAAAATTATTCTGGAGTTATTGTTCGGTCCATGGCTGCAATCAAATTACGGGCTTTACCTGCAGCCTCCTGTTTTTTCTTTTAATGAAGTGATGTACCTTGTGATCATGTTGGTTAGCAGCCTATTGATCAGTTTTATTCCTGCGGTTCGGGCTATGCGATCCGCATTGAAAGATGGATTGAGTCTTAAATTATGAGCGAACGGAAAAATTATATTACACCTGCCGGTTTTGAAAAACTCCGATTAGAATATGTGGAGCTGTTAAGTGTGGAGCGCCCTAAAACCGTGACCGTGGTGACCTGGGCCGCAAGTAACGGTGACCGATCCGAGAATGCCGACTATCAATATGGAAAAAAACGGCTTCGCGAAATTGACCGGCGCCTTCATTTTTTAAAAACCCAGATGCAGGATGCAGAAGTGGTAGACCCTGCTAAAATCAAATCCGATTGCGTCGTTTTTGGCGCCACTGTTACTTTAGAAACTGAAGATGGCGAAGATGTAACTTATCAGATCGTAGGGGAAGATGAGATCGATATAAAACATAAACGAATATCCTGGAAATCTCCTATCGCTAAAGCTATTTTAGGTAAAAAAATTGATGACGAAGTTAAAGTTTCAAAACCCAGCGGTGACGAACAGATGACGATTGTAAATATCAAGTACGGAACGTAGCGGTAATTTATTTTTTCCCATACCTTTTGCCTATTCTGTTATGATTTTAATCGCTTTTGTGCCGTGGGTGTTCATTCCTTTGATGAATAAACGTTTAATAAAAGTAAATAACGAGCAGCGTCTTACGTAAATCTGTTGAGTCCGGCAGGCTCTGGGTTAGCATTTCAGAGGCGAGGTGTTATGACAAATTCGACAATTATTTTATTTCTGGTGTTAACGATCTTAAGTGCAGCCAATGCGGCTGACATGCCTTATCAAGACACGGAGTTTTCATGTATTTCTGAAACAGAAGCTAATCGTTATGTTTCTGATTTCGGAATTGATGCCCAATCTTTTGGTGGGGTTGAGCTTTGCAATTCAAATGTGGAAACTAAAAAACTTTTTAACGATCTTCAGATTATTGAACAGGGTCATTTTGAAGGAAATACTCCGAATAAATTTATCAGAGGATTTGTTGATTCAAAAAATTATTACTCATGGTTAAAACAGGAAACCCGTGGCATTAAGCGGGGCAATGACATTCCGTACGCAACAGCCTACAACAGCGGCGGGTATTTTACTATGCAGGACGGCTGGGCAAAGCTGTCTACGCTCGGAAGAGTGGGCACAGTCGTACATGAAGCCCGTCACACGGCAGGTTTCCGTCATATCGGTTGTAATCAAGGTCCTTACCAGGGCTCCAGCGTTTCAGGATGTGATTCCTCTTACAGCTATGGCGGATCACATGCTGTTGAAATGGAATATTATGCACGGGTATCGGTGCAAGGAACCAATTTTCACCCGGTTTATAAAAAAATGGCGCGCTTAATGGCGATTGCCCGCAGTAATATTTTTTTCAACACAGGCGTTATCCAGTCGCGCGAAGCGGTATTGGCACTTACAGCCGACCGGCAGTCCGCGCATTTATTTGACAAAAACACCTGGTACAGTCGTGAGGTACCAAATGCAAACGGTCGTTTGAAAAGAACCAGCTTCGGAGCTGTTTTATTTGACGGTCTACATGCTTTATCGATTGAGCTTTATCAGAACTCCGGCTTTTCAGATCTGGTTTCCGATACTTATTCTTATTATAAACTTCTGGCTGATCAAAATGATCAGGTTCGTGAATTCGAAGAATTTGATGTCGGCATTAAGCGCTACGCCGTCAAAATTTCAAAAACAAATAAGCTGGCCGCTTTCGATTTTCCGAACGGTGCCTGGGGCCGCGAACAGGCTCTTCCTTTTGCGGTGGCTCATACGTCTACAGCAATCCTCGGAAAAGCTCAGACCGGCCTCTATTTAGTGAGCACAACTGGAGAAATTTTCAGCTACCAGCCCGAGGCTCAGAGAATCGTAAGCCAGTCGGCTAAGTGGAATCCGGAAATCAAGGAAGTGATTTCTTATAAAGGTCAGAGCTTAGTGTTAAAAAACGACGGACGAATTCATGTTTTGTCTTCGGATAATACTCTGATTCCATGGAGCGAAACCAATAATCTTTATTCGGATATCGTTGCAACACCTGTTTATGATGGTTTTGAGGTAGTAAAAGAATGAAAACAATCCACTATGTATTTTTCCTGGTTCTGATCGCGAGTGTTTTTTTTGTTGAATATGATCTGGCAAGAAGAGAAGAGTTAACCAAGCTTGTTAAATCAAGTGCACCGGTAAAATCAAAACCCGCTGAAGTGCAAAGCGGGCCTGCTCCGGCAGTATTAATTACTCAGGAAAATACCAAAGCTGTGCCAAAGGCATTTTCTGCGCGCTTTAAAGAAGAATCATTACAGATAGCAAAAATTCAAAATGATCCCGAGCTGACTCAAACCAGAATGAAAGATCTGGCTAAAGTAATGGCTCCGGCAGATGTGCAGGATTTATATGAAATTATTTCGGACGAAAAAAATAATGGCGATCAACGAGCCTTGGCTATTGAATTGCTATCGCTAAAAAATGATACAACTTCCCTAATGGCTTTGCAGAATTTTGTAGCTAATAATACAAATGTTAATGGCACAAAGTGGGATCGAAAAAAAGAACTGGAAACTGTGTTGAGAGCTCAGGCTGTTGAAAGTATCGCAGCTTATCCCCAGAAAGATATCGCACTTTCGACTTTAGGGTATCTTCAGCGCAAGGTTGATGAAAGATTTTTAAATGATCGCATCGGCCGAGCGGCTGCCAGCCTCAGCAATGGTGCGCCGACTCCTCAGGAGCAGGATGATGCGGCCTTAAAAAAACTGCTTGAGTAATTAAGAGTTATTTTGCGGACAATTACTTATTGTTTTTGTAACGGCTGAAAAAACTTTTCTTTTTTGGCTTATAATCCCGTTCGGCACCCGCCGGGCTTGTGCGACGTCCCGGGCCGCCCCCACGAGAGTTGTTTTTTCTCTCGAACTGGGCTTTAGCTTTTCCTGAAGACATGATCTGAGCCCCTTCAACTGCAACTGAATGGTAGGGGTGTTCACGGTCGATGGCAATCGGCTGGCCGATTAATTTTTCAATATCACGAATGTAAGATTTTTCTTCGATATCGCAGAATGAAATGGCAATGCCGGCTGAGCCTGCCCGGGCCGTACGGCCGATACGATGAACATAACTTTCAGCAATATTCGGCACTTCAAAATTGATAACATGAGTAACGCCATCAATGTCGATTCCACGAGCGGCAATATCTGTTGCGATGAGAACCTGAATTTTATTATTTTTAAATAAATCTAAAGCCCGTTGTCTTGCGTTCTGTGATTTGTTGCCGTGAATGGCCTCAGAAGATATTTTATTTTTTTCCAACACTTCGGAAACCCTATTGGCTCCGTGTTTTGTTCGCGTGAAGACAATTACACGCTCGAACCCGGGCTTTCCGAGAAGATGTTTTAATAATTCGCGCTTACGGGATTGTTCAATATACATCACGTACTGTTCAACTTTTTCGGCTGTAGAAGAAACTGGGTTTACCTCAATACGTACCGGATTATTCAGCATAGTTGAAGAAAGTTTTTCAATTTCAGCCGGCATAGTGGCCGAAAAAAACAGGGTTTGTCGTTGTTTGGGAATCATCAATAAAACTTTGCGGATATCGTGAATAAAACCCATGTCAAGCATACGGTCGGCTTCATCAAGAACAAAAGTTTTAACTTGTTTAAGAGATAGTTTATTTTGCTCCACGAGATCGAGTAAGCGCCCCGGTGTGGCAATCAGAACGTCAACACCATCATGAATCGCTTTAATCTGTGGGCCGATGCCGACGCCGCCATAGGCAACTGCGATTTTCAGATTTAAGCCAACCGAATAAGTTTTAAAATTTTCAAAAATCTGTAGAGCCAATTCACGGGTGGGAGTCAGGATCAGGCAATTTACGTTTTTGGGCTGAACATTAAATTTGGATTTTGCTAAATTATTTATAATGGGTAAAGCGAAGGCTGCCGTTTTTCCGGTTCCGGTCTGGGCACAACCTAAAAGGTCTTTTCCTAGCAGCAAATGGGGAATGGCCTGCGCCTGGATGGGCGTAGGAATCTCATAACCGGCCTTTTTAACTGCCTGGAGTATCGGTTCTAATAGAGGTAGGTCACTGAATTTTAATATGGTTTTTTCTGTAGTCACGGGCCACAAACTACTTGGCGAGGTAGCTTTTGTCCATCTAAACCTCGGAATACAGCTTTTATAAAGTAAAAAAAGTTTTATTTGTAATTACTTTATGTTTGTAACCGAGGCTTTTCAAGTTGAGGCAATTTATAAAGGCCATCTCTCAAACCGGGTTCTTGCTTGGCTTTTTCCATTCATTAAGCTCTATATTTCCGTTTTCAATTTCTACATAGTGCGTGGAAAGCATCCACGAACCCGGATTCAAATACCAACTGCCGTTATCAAGTTTACTCGTACCCGGGTGATGGGTATGGCCAAAAACAACTGCATCAAAGCCTCTGCGACTGAGTTCTTCCGCAGCCTCCTTGAAGCTGGGGTGCTCTCCAAGAATGCCGGTTTTTCGAGCGCGAAGTCGTGATTGCAATTTTTCAAATGTGATCCAGAGCCTATAAAGTTTAGGCTGAAACTTCAGGAAAAATCCGCCCAAGTGGGTCAATAGTTCATAAAGTCTGGGATTGTTTACGAAAAACGGATCATAAATATGTCCATGCTCTACACGTATTCGGGAATCGCCCGAATGCACATTTAAAAAAGGGGAAACTTTCATAATTCCCCAGTCTTCCAGAAAATGTTCAAGAGCGATGTCGTGATTGCCGGTTACATAATAAATTTCGCGGCCTTTCTTTCTGATATCACTTAAAGTCCTGAAAAGTTCAGGCACATCAAAAGCGATTTTATTAAAACTGGCCTGAGCAATTTCCAGCCCGTCGCCATTGATGCAGATATCAAAACCCTGAGCTGCAGCCCATTTCAAAAAAGGTATCACCTGGCGTTTAGCTTCAGAAAAAGGATTTCCTAAATGCAAGTCGGAAATAACCACAAGTTTTTCAGATTTGATAATCGTAATCACGCTTTACCGTTTAATGTAAGCAACATTTTCTGTACTTCTTCACTGGGAAGTTTAAATTTTTCTACCAGTTCAATAACGCGATCGTTGGAAATTTTTACCCGTAAACTCATTTGTTGCAGCATCTCAAAAGCAAAAGTCGGATCGCGTCTGATTTTCAATAAAAAGCCTGCGGGTTTTAAAATCAGAAGGCGTGTTTCCCCGGCAGCATGAGCGGCGGCGTAGCGAGGAATACTCTGTAAAAGAGCCATGTCACCGAAAAAATCTCCCTTTGCGAACGTAGCGAGTTCAACCATCTGATTCTGAACTTTTTTAAGAATTTTAACTTCTCCGGATTGAACAATGTAAAGATCGCGACCGACATCGCCCTCTTCAAAAATGCACTGGCCATCTTCATAGCTTTCGATCATTTCATGTTCAAATCGCGCTTCGTCGGTGAGCAGTTTCATGAGGACCCTTATTTCGTAAAAATCTTAAAATTTTAGCTATGTAATGGCAAAGCTTGCCATTAATAAAGCGTACGTTGTATGTGTAATATATGACAAGCCTAAAAGCACAAAGAATAGCAACCGATATAGTCGAGATCTGCGAACGTTTGCACAGACGTAATATGTTGGCCGGGGCCGACGGCAATATCTCGTACCGTATTTCTGATGACGAAATTTTGATTACACCGTCGGGCATTGCAAAGGCCTTTATGAATTCTGAACAAATGTCCGTCATCAATCTAAAGGGCGAGGTCTTGGTGGGAAAACCTTCCACTGAAAGGCTGATGCATCTGGAAATCTATAAATCTACACCAAAGGCCCAGGCTATTATTCATGCGCATCCGCCAACGGCCATTGCCTGGTCGATTGCCGAACCAAAACTGAGTATGCTTCCCAGTAATTGTTTATCAGAAGTTATTTTAGCCACCGGAGACATTCCGTTTGTTCCCTATGCCAGACCTGGCACCGATCAAATGGGAGAAGTGTTAAAACCGTTTCTTCCGAAGCATCGCGCATTAATTTTAAGAAATCACGGAGCCGTGGCTTGGGGTGAAGATCTGGACGAAGCTTATCGCGGCATGGAGCGCATCGAGCATTCGGCGCATATTCTTGCTATGGCAAAACAAATCGGTGGATTAATTCCGCTTCCCAAAGAAGAAGTTGAATATCTTTACGAATTGAGAAAAAAAATCGGAGATATTTTACTATGATCAATTTGCGATCTATGGCGCTTGAGGTTGATATCGCCGATAATAAATTTTCACTTCGTATTTTAGATCAGACCTTGCTGCCGCATCAGGAAAAATGGATCACAATCGAAAACAACGAGCAGATGATCGAAGCCATTAAGGCCTTGCGTGTGCGTGGCGCTCCCTTGATCGGCGTAACTGCCGCCCTGATGATTGCAAAATTAGCGGTGGAGAAAAAACCTCATGCAGATTTATTGAAGCAGGCCCACGATCTATTTGAGGCAAGACCTACCGCAGTGAATCTCATGGTCTGTGTCGATCGTATGGTTCAACAAATTAAAAAAAATCTAGATTTAAAAATAATAATTGATCTTGCTGTTCAGATTTTTAATGAAGATGTGGAGCTCTGTGAAAAAATGGCAACAAACGGCGCCGAACTTATTTCAGACGGCGATCAGATCTTAACCCATTGTAATACTGGCGGCTTAGCAACCGCAGGAATAGGAACTGCATTAGGTGTTATCCGCAAAGCCCACCAACAAGGTAAAAAAATTCACGTGTTCATAGATGAAACGCGCCCTCTCTTACAAGGCGGCAGGCTAACCGCGTGGGAATTGCAGAAATTAAATATTCCGTGCACGTTGATTGCCGATAGTATGGCGGCACAACTCATGAGCCTTAAAAAAATTACAAAGGCCATCGTAGGTTCGGACCGCATTGCGGCCAACGGCGATTTCGCAAATAAGATCGGAACCTATAGTGTTGCGGTGAATTGTTTTTTTCACAAAGTTCCGTTTTATGTGGCGGCTCCACATACAACTCTTGATCCTAAATGTAAAAACGGATCTGAAATTCCGATTGAACAGCGAAGCGCAAAAGAAGTTCAGGGTTTCGGCGAGTTGCTCTGGGCCCCTAAAAATGTTCATGTTTACAATCCTGCATTTGATGTTACACCGAATGAGTTGGTGAGCGCATGGATTCTGGACAAAGCGGTTTATTACAAAAAAGATATTGATAAAGGAGTTTTTAATTTATGTTAGGAATTATCGGGGGATCAGGTTTTGAAAAATTTGATGAATTTGAAACGATAGAATTATTAAACAGAGAAACACCTTTTGGCCCGGCCGCCAGCGGCTTCAAAAAAGTGAAGGTAGACGGCACCGATTTTTTATTTATTTCGCGTCACGGTGATCATCACGAACATTTACCCAGTGAAATCAATTACCGCGCCAACATCTATGCATTTAAAAAAATGGGAGTTAAGGCGATCATTTCGTTCAGTGCCGTGGGGTCATTACAAAAAGAATTTGTGCCGGGTGATCTGGTTATTCCCTATCAATATATCGACCGGACAAAATCAATCAGGCAACACACATTTTTAGGCGGCGGTTTGATAGGCCATGTTTCTCTGGCGAAACCAATTTGCGAAGAAATGGCAAAGCGGACCAATGAACTGATTCAATCCCACAAACTCAATGAAAGTTTTAAATCTCATTTC
>JAYTFA010000266.1:0-5215 GCA_043734765.1 Pseudobdellovibrio sp.
CCCGAGTGAATACCGCTCGGGACTGGAAGATTTTTTAAAAACGATCTGACAGTTAAGGTGCGGCCATTTTCATTAAGTGACTGCATCTGAATACCGATCCGCTTTTCAACTGTATGACATTTTGGTAGGCCGAAGTGGTAGTTTCCATAATATTCTCTTTGTATTTTCCTACTTCAACGGCCTTGGTCATATCTTCGGTCATATGATCATGAGCATATCGCTTGGCTTCCGCTGACAATCTTTTCATATAGAAATAACCGTAAACCAATGGGGCCGCCTGCAGCACATATTTAAGATGCTTCACAGCCCACAGCGCTTTACTTTTAAAATTAAAATCAATGATCTGGGCTTTTGATCTCTCTGAAAGTTCAGAGTCCGGAATTAAGTCTTCGGCGGCTTTTTCAGCCAAGGACTTCCAGCTTTCGATTTTTTCCGGCGCTATTGTTTTGCGTGACAGTATAGCTTTAAATTTTTTCATAGCATTTGTTAACTTTTCAAAAGGCGCGCTCTCACTCAGTGACCAATTTACACCGAAATTTTTGTGGATAAAGCGGCGGTAGGCTTCATCTTTATAATATTTTTCAAAAGAGCGATTTGCATACTCTCCCTCGAACTGATGTTTGATGTAGTCTGTTTTTTGTCTGGGAATAAAATCTTTTGTTAAGTGATTCGCCATTTCTCCGGCTAATTTAAGTTGCGCTAATTCTTCGGCGCGGTTCTTAATGAAGTCAGTAGACATCATTTCGAGATCAGCTGATTCACCCAATCCGGATAACAGACGAATTTGCTCCTGTTCGAATCTCTCTTGCATGGATTTTTTTTCGAGACCTGAAAGTTTTTGTATCTGCATTTCAAGATTGTTGAGTTCGTTCAGTCGTGCCTCATATCTTGCAACTTCAAGCCGGTAGCGGCGCATAAAAGACTCTTCGGTTTGACCTTCAAGTAACTTCGAAAGATCAAAAATATCCTTACCCCCCGAGGTTTTTAAAAATTCACTCTGTGCATTCTTCAATAGTGTCTGTACGATGACTTCGGTGGTATCAAAAGAAGGATTTCGAATGAAATCGTCCTCAAATAATTCATTAAAAGTGACACCGGCATTAATCACGCCCTGAGTTTTAAATGTGTCATAGATGCGCTCCAACGCTAAGACTTTGTATTCATATTTTTTATACATGTTTTCGCGGTATATAGACTGTAATTCCTGATCGTTTAACAGGACCGTGGCAATAGTTACGGAGTTGTTCAGGTCCGAGGCATTTAATTTTCTCTTTAAGTGGGTATTCTCAGCATATTTATTTAAATACTCTAATGCACCTTTTTCATCTATCTGGTCTTCCGGCAATACCGCTTTCAGAGCAACATAACTTGCGAGCAATTCGCGGATCATGTCTTCATATTTTTTTGGCTCAAGAAATGCGCGGTCCGGACTATGGCCATCTGGGGCGTGCCCTAGCATATTAGAGTAACCGGCATGTCCGAATGTATCCATTTTAGTGTGCGTTCCGGCAGAAAATAATTGCAGGTCGCCCTGCATCAGTCCGTGCAGTAAAAAGACTGATCCGAGCGCATGGTTTCTTTCGGCTAAGGATAATTTACTTTTGATTAAGCGACTCAAAAGACCTGTGCCACCATGACCCGACGTTTTGATTTTAGCCGCATCGCCGTGAAAATGATAAAGCTGACGCTGCGACGAAAGTAACATCGCAGAGGTTACAGCAGTGCGATCGACATGTTGATTTCCGATCGATAAGTATTTTGCAACCGCATCACTGATACCAACAGCGCGGGCCAACACATAAGACACTCTGAGATGTGAATCACTCTCATAGGCATAAGCTGTAAAGACACTGCTATAGGCTATTAAAAACGTTAGTAAAATTCTCATAAAGCATCCTCTTTTATTTTTATTGATTTAAATATGCGGCTAAGGCCAAAAGTACTGATTCTCGTGGAAACGGATTTAATCTTCCGTCTTTCATTTTATTGACCACTTGAAGCGAAACGCCCCAATGGTGTGTTTGTAAAATTCCCAAACTTTTTATATTTAAATTGGCATTCTGAGGATTTAGTCCTCTGATAATTTCCGGCAGAAACAAACTCTGATAAAGTGCAACCTGAGAATCATTCATAGACACTCCTGTTAATTTTGCATAAGTTCTTTGATTCTCAATTAGACTTTGATCATCTAAGGAATCACTGTAACCTTCTCGTAAATCAAAAATGTTTTTTTCCATCTGGCTTTTATCCGGATCCACCATTGCAGCAGCTATCGAAAGATACTGGATATTGCGAGGTAAGTTGTGGGTCTTCCACCAGCTGACAAGAGATCTTGATTTAAGCTCTTCAACAGCATTCAGCACCTGACCGATAAAAAACTTCACGCGATTAACGTGGCCGTTAAAATCATAGACCGACATAAAACCCAGCTCGCCGAGCATTTTGGTAATCAAGGCCATCACAGTTTTGGAATCACCCGATCTTGCCGACGCCAAAAAAGCATTCGGATCAAATTTCGAATTTCCCGCAACTGCGAATAAAAACTGATTTATCGCCAGAGTGTTTTCTGATAATTTTTGAGGTCTGTCCCAAATAGAGTTACTGGTCTGTAATTTACTCAGCAGAATTTTAGCGGCAGCTAATTGTTTTCCACTGTCTGTATTAAGGTCATCAGTTACGTCAGCCAGGGCCGAACCTGAAACCACGCCGGCATATGAAACTACGGCTTTAACATTTTTTAAATAACTTAAACCCTGCGCTTGGGCCTGGGTGATCATCTCTAAGGCTAATGGTGTTCCCCGCGAATAACCCATTAAAATGACATTTTGATCTTTCATTAAGTTCATATAGATTTGCAGGCGGCGATTAAAAACGGCGGCTTTCTCTACATTAGAACCCACCGAATCCATGGATCCCAGATAGGTTCTCAAAATAACCAGCTTTACAAGAGGTTTTCCCTGGCTATCATCAATACTGCCCGCATTTACCAACTCAGAAATCTTTTGCGGTTTTACCGAAAAGCTTTCTAAATCAAAACGAGAGTCCATCGCTCGAGCCTGATTGGCTGCAGTTTCCCATTGAGTTCTAAAACTGGAGCTTCTTGCAAACACCTCTTCAAAGGCGCGAGTATCAATAAATTCGCCCAGAACTCCGGGAACAATAACAAAAGTTAAATTTCTTTTTCTGATTAAGTCTGCAATTTTAGATGTGTTGATAACACTTGTTTTTTCGTTTGAAGAGTAGTCGGTCAGAGACTTATTCTGCAGTATGAGCCGTGCCGACTCTAAATCCTTGGCATGCAGCAATCTGTCGAGCTCGGGCACCTCAGTTACAATATTACTTTTACCTGCTGTCAGTGATCGCAAAATATCAGGAAAGGTCATTTCAGCTTGGGCTCGGGTACCGGCGAGAATAAGTAGCACTGCTAACATTCTAAGTTTGTTCACTTTGATCATATACACAACTCCTGCTGATTATGAGACAACAGCATTTCAGTAGCAGATTGTGTTCCATGCTTATAAGTAAACAAAATGAAATAAAGTGTCTTTAAAATTGACAGTCGACATTTATGGCGCCTGTTCAGCAGAATTATTTGGGCAGCAGACCTAAAGCTTTTGCGGTTAAACGGTCATAAATTTTTGTAGGTATAAGCTTAGGCAAGTACCAGTTTATCAATTTACGTGGAATAGGCGAGTAGCGAACTTTCGGATCTTCAAGGAGCAAAGCTTTAACAATGAGCTGACTTACCTCAGTTACATCTAATGCATTTTTTTCTTCGCTCATGGCAAACTTTATAAACCGCCGGAAAGGTTCGGCAAACAGGGTATTTTCGTAGGAGTTTTTAACCGTTTCAAAACCTTTTTGCCAAATCGGGGTTTTGATAGATCCTGGCGCTATAACAATCACCTTAATACCGAGCAGAATCATCTCTTTTCTTAAGGCTTCGGAAAATCCTTCAACAGCATGTTTACTGGCTGCATAAGCGGATAAGAATGGCGCCGCTGTTTTTCCTGCAACTGAACTGATATTGATAATTCTTGAGTTGGCTTTCAGCAAAGGCAATAAAACCTGGGTCATTTTCATTACGGCTAAAACGTTAGTCTGAATAATGCGCTGGAGTTCCGAAAAATCCTGATTTGCAAAAGGTCCAGCCATAGCAACACCGGCATTATTAACAAGCCCGTACAGTTGCTGAATATTGAATTTTGTATTTAAAACTTCAGGGAGCTTCTCTATTTCAGAAAAATGAGTCACATCTAGCTGAATAACCTTGATATTGTTTTTGTAGAGATTTGTTAAATGGACTTCGTCTGCCGCTTTTCTTACTGTCGCTACTACAGTGAACCCGTTTTCGATGAGAGCGCGAACCGTATCCGCACCAATACCTGAACTGGCTCCAGTAATTAAGACAACTTTTTGCATACCAGCAACCCTTCTTCTGTGGGAAGAATAGTGGACTTCAACTTTTTATTTGAAAATGCAGTTTGATTCATCTGGTTTACGGCCCGCACCTGTTTTTCGTTAAACCGCTGTGCGGTCTGGTCGCCCCAAACAGCGCCGGCCAAAAAAACATTGTCCGCAATAATCAAACCGCCAACTTTGATATTTTCAACACTCCAGTTAAAATAATCCAGGTAAGCAGCTTTATTTCCGTCAATAAAAACCACATCAAATGGCGCTTCAGACGATAGCTCCTCTAACTTTTCTCTCGCATCGCCTATTAAAATGCGACATTGCTTGGTTTGAATATAAGGTTGGAGCACTTCTTCCGCCATCTCCGCATGCTCGGCGGATTTTTCTAACGTCCATAAACAGGCATCTAATGCTAAACATTCAAGTATGTAGAGTGCCGACAATCCGGTAAGTGTGCCGATCTCAACTATTTTTTTGGCTTCCGTACCGGTAACGAGAAACTGTAAAATTTGTGCTTCTGCTTTAGATAACGAAATTGTGTCGAGGCCTAATTTTTCAGAATTTTCACGGGCTTTTTTTTGATTTTCATTTTCATTTTCAGATAAATTTTCGATATATTGATAGCTTTTTGACGTAATTTTTCTCATACTGATAGAGCTTATGACAAACTTTAATAATTTACCACTTTTGATTTTTGATTTAGACGGCACCCTGATAGATTCTGCAGCTGATATTCATATCGCATTAAATCAAATGCTCAAAAAATACGGACGCACTCAGGTGGATCTTCCCACGCTGATCA
>JAYTFA010000267.1:0-9885 GCA_043734765.1 Pseudobdellovibrio sp.
AACCCCTTAACTTATGAACTGTAAAAATTAACTATACTCCTAAGGAATACAAAAACAAGAGCTTCAATCAGCTACAGGTTTACTCATCATCTGTGGGATTATAGGGGTCGTTTTCGGCATTAAATTCGTCAGGGTTTAACTCTTGGCTAGGTGGAGTAGGAACTTTGTAGGTTTCGTCGGCCCATTGGCCTAAATCGATAAGTTTGCAGCGGGCTGAACAGAAAGGCCGAGCCGCATTTTCAAGGGAGTAAACTGTTAAACGCCCGCACTGCGGGCATTTAATTTTGCGTTCTTGCATAGTAGATTTTATTAAAGACCACAATTCTGATATTGGCAACGGGACATCACGCCTGTTGCTGCGGGTGCGCCACCGATTTTCAGAACGTAATTCAAGCTCGTGCTGTTAGCGCTGCCGGTACCGATTTCAACTGTAACCAATGTTTGATTAAGTCCGGTCCAAGCATCGCCGTAACCTTGCGCTACAAAACCTGTGCTGTTATTTATCGGAGAAACCGCCGCTTGAATTTGCAATGGATTTCGCATAGCACCCTGATAGTAAGTAGGATCCGGTAAAGTGTATCCCGTTACATAACCTAAAGCGATACCAAGTAATCCCCAACCCGACGGCAATTGACCGCTGTAGGTAACCCCATAAGGACTCACTTTCGGTTTTGCAATAATCGTAATTAAGGCATTGCCGTTCAACTGTTGCGGAAATTGTAAAATGATATCCATAAAAGCAACTAATGTCTGAGAAGGCGCAGTTCCTGAAACATAATAACTGCAGTTCGCTGAACCAAGATTTTGATAGTTCTTAGCGCCGCGGTCGCATATTCCCATTCCCAGCTTAAACAGCTCTTTTAATTTATCGCCATTAACTAAAGCTAATGAAGAAGTTCCCGAATAGTTATCAGCATAATAGCCATTGTTAAAATTAAAAGTGGAGTTTGAAGTTCCGTTGCTATTGTAACATTGTCCGTTCTGATACCAGGATCCGGCAGGACATGCGCTATTGGTTGTTGCGGTTGCACCGACGTTACCGTTAGTTTGATTTTCGGGGCTACAGCCTACAAATAACAAACTAGCCAATAATGATGATGTCAGTAATACCTTTTTCATAAAAACTCCTTAATAAAATTTTTAGTCAAACTAAGTAAGTACAAAGTTTATACCAGCTTGGCTGCGACACAGTTCGTTTCAGCTGTCAAAATTTTCGACAAGAACAAATAGCGCTTATCGGGAGTTTCATAATGAGACACTAAATTAAGGGGTTTCAGAGAGGAGATGGGTTTCTGATCATAAAGGAAATAGGGCCTTTTAAAGCAAATCAGACCTATTCCAGTGGAAAAAAAACCTATTCAAATAGGAAACAGACCTTTCAACTCCATAAAATCTGCCAGTCTGCATTCGACAATCCCCTTAGTCTTTTCTTCTGATAACGAATTTCACCGGTGGCTTCTTTCTCATTGAGCTGAATGTAATTTCTCACTGTATTATAAGCTTTCCATCCTCTTACAACTCTCGAAAACGGCCGGTATTTCCAAAGGCCGTTGGGTGCTAGGGGGGTATCGGTCACGTCGGTTAGAAGCTTCACTTTTTCCAAGCTTTGGGCTATCTGCCCGGCGACAACTCTGAAAAAATGATGAAGATTTTTTCGTCGTGAAGAGCGAACAAGTAAATGGATGTGATCTGGCTGAATTGAGAACTGCTCTACTTTGACTGAGAAGTACTTCGAATATTTGCCTATGATTTTATACGAAATTTGAAAATTTTTTGAAGTTCGTAGGCTTTTGTGGCGAAGTCGGAGTTTGTGGACTTTAAATACAACGTGAATTGGCTCCTTAGTAGAAAGCGGCCTTTGCTTCCGGCCAAGTTGTTTTTTTCGCAGCTCGCCACCATGCGAGAGTTGGTGTTTCCAATTGAAATTAATGAACGAGGCTTGTTTTGTTTTTTGATGACCGATACCCATAGCGAATAAGGAGTGCAAAATCGCATCTGGGTTTTTATAGGATAGAACGGCAATAGAAAATGAAGACGTCCGAAATCTGGGTTTTACATACGATTTTAAAACTAAAGAGCGGAGTAATCCAACACACCTACTTGTGAAATCATCTTCTACCCATCACTTGTTTTTGTATAAGTCTTGCAAGTTCTTCCGAACCAATGGGACTCTTCGCCGGATTCAGAACGCCACAAAGTATCAACATCCACCACGGCAAACGCTCCGTCTTCTTGTTTTGCTACAAAGATCTTCAGAGTCTTGCGATCATTTCTAACTAATTCAAACGTAGAAAACCAGTTGTTATAAACTGTTGTCCATCGCTCTTGATCGAATTTTCCAAGATGGGACGTCCAAGTGAGAGGATCGTGCTTCTGACTGTCAGTTGGCCATACCCAAACCATATCCGAATGAAAAACCGAAAGGAGCAAGGCTACAGATTTCTGATTCCAAGCACTTGTCTCTCGATTGATAATTTCATGAATTTCGCTTTCACAATTTAAGCTCAAAGTACTCACTTCGCATTTTTAGTTCGGTAAAAAAAGAAACTAAGGCACACTAATATAACAACCAAACTCACAACCTGCGAAATGGAGAGCGAGCCTAAAACCGGAAATTTGATAAAAAGTCCTCTGAAATCGTCACGGAAGTATTCCACGTTGAATCGCAGCAGACTGTGCAGCATCAGCCACTTAACAAAAAGTGCGCCTGAAAACTGATAGCTTTGTTTTTTCTCCATTAGCAACAACAGGAAAAAAATAAAAAATTCACCGAGTACCAAGTAAAGGGCCGTTGGGTGTCTTCCGGCATAGGCCCACGGCAAAATACACTGAGAACCGAAGCAACAGCCGGATAAAAAGCAACCGATGCGTCCCAGGGCATGCGAAAGCGAAAACAAGGGGGTAAAAAAGTCAGCCCATTCTAAAAAATTTATTTTTTTGTATCGGGCATAAACAAAACCTGAAATCGCGCAAAGGATAAGTCCGCCAAAATAGACAAAACCACCATTCCAGAAGTAAAATACTTGCTCGGGATTTGCTCTGTAATAATCAAACTCTTCGTAAAAAATATGCATCAACCGGCCGCCGACAAAGGCTGAGCCCATCAACAAAAGTGAAATATCAAAAGCTAACTTTCGGTTTTTGGAAAAAGCATCCACACGGTAAGATAAAAGAAAAAGAAGAAAACTCAGGCTTAAGCTTATAACAAGAAAAAAAGTCGGTATCTGCAAAGAGCCTAAATAGATAAAGGGTATCATGTTGTCGAATTTTTATTTTCTTTGAGCATGAGGAAAATTAAAAACATAACACCGCCAACGATAGCCATGTCGGCAACATTAAAGGCCGGCCATGAAAGGCTGCCATAATGAAAATCCGCAAAGTCGATGACATAACGAAACTGCAGACGGTCTAAATAATTCCCTAAAGCACCGGCAAAAATAAAGCTCAGCGCCATAATTTGTTTTGTGTCCTCGTTTTTAACGCCTCTTAAAATGTAAACAATGATTAGGCAGGCGGCGGGCGGAACCATCAGAAAAAATATTTCTCTGAACAATACAGGAGTGTGCGACAAGAACCCAAAGGCCGCACCGAAATTGCGGACATACGTGATATTAAAGAAATTGGCTATAACCGGAAGGGATTCGTGCAATTGAAACTGCGTGTGAACATAAAGTTTGGTAAGCTGATCAATTGAGATCAGCAAACCTGTAATGCACATTAAAAGTAAATACTTTCGCTGCAGATTGAAATTGACGCCAGAGTTCACGTCAACGCCTCAACGCATTTAGGACAAACCCCTGAAGTTTTTTCTGCTGTCGAGATCTCAGTCGAATAAACCCAGCAACGTACACACTTCTGGCCTCCGGCTTTAGTGGCAACAATGGCATAGGGGCCTGATTTAATCTCTACTTTGGAAACTATTAAAATTTCGCGCAGATCCGCCGTGGCTTTAAGAGCACCGAGCACTTCGCCTTCGGCGGTGATTTCAACGGCAGCCTCAAGGCTTGAGCCGATGATCTTGCTCGCACGTAGCTCTTCGAGTTTTTTCTGCACATCACTTCGTACCACGAGCACTTTTTCAAACATCGTATTCAACGCGGGATGAAACCACTCTTCTTTTGCCGTAGGAAAATCTTCTAAAAAGATTGAATCCTGAGATTTTCCTTTGAAGTGAGCGTAGGTTTCCTCAGCAAGGAAAGATAAAATAGGAGCCATCATTTTAATTAGGGAGGCGGTTGTGAAGTAAAGAACGGTTTGCGCACTTTTTCTGGCAACTCCATCCGGCTTCCAGGTGTAGAGGCGATCTTTCAGAATATCCATATAGGTTGCTGAAAGTGTAACTGTGAAAAAATTATTGAGTAGGTGGTACACTTTGTAAAATTCATATTTTTCGTAAGCTGTGGTTACGTCCATGATCAGTTGGCTTAGCTGGTGAAGCATCCACTGATCAACCTGGGTCATCTGCTTAAGATCAACCTGCTCGGTTGCAAAATTAAAATCCGAAGTTGAGCCCAATAAAAATCGCATTGTGTTTCTGATTTTACGATACGTTTCGGTAACCCGTGTGAGTTCCTCTTTGCCGCATCCGATATCATTACCATAATCACCGTAAGAGGCCCATAAACGAATTATTTCAGATCCGCTTTTGGAAGAAACCTCATTCGGATCAATAACATTGCCCAGAGATTTACTCATTTTTCGGCCCTGAGAATCATTTACAAAACCGTGGGTTATCAAAGCTTTGAACGGCGGCTTTTCAGTCGTGGCCATCGAGGAAAGCATAGACGTATTAAACCAGCCGCGATGCTGGTCTGATCCCTCGAGATAAATATCAGCCTGCGAGTTTTTGTAACCGAATCTGGAGTGTTGAGAGTGAACAGCTGCATGACAAACCCCGGAATCGAACCAAACATCTAAGATGTCGCGACCGATTTTAAATCCTTCGCTGCCGAATTCGGGTTTTGCATCCTTAGGCTTTTTCCAATTAGTACCGGCTAAAGCATTTGCATCCGTTTTGTAATAAGCTTCGATACCGCCTTCGGCCACAATTTCTGCGGCTTTCATCATAATGTCGTAATCCGCCAGCGGTTCGCCGGTGTTCACACAAATTAAAATCGGAATTGGAACTCCCCAGATTCTCTGGCGCGACAAACACCAATCCGGACGGTTCTCCATCATCGCCTGAAAACGAGCTCGGCCCCATTCAGGAAAAAATTGAATTTCATCAAGAGCCTTTAAAGTTTTTTTACGAATCTGCGTGGATTCCTGATCAATACCGATAAACCATTGCGCCGTGGTTCTGAAGATAAGCGGGGTTTTCGATCTCCAGCAATGAGGGTAGCTGTGAACAAATTCTGAAAACTTCAACAGATGACCCGAAGTTCTTAATTTTTCAACAATGATTGGATTTGCTTTGAAGATGTTGGTTCCCTTCATCTCAGCATAATCATCTGTGTAGAGTCCGCCATCATCAACCGGGTTTAAAACCGGTAAATTATATTTTTGTCCGACTTTAAAGTCATCCGCTCCATGGCCGGGCGCTGTGTGAACAACTCCTGTGCCGGTGTCGGCAGTTACGTGTAACCCCAGAACAATAAGTGAATCGCGATTGATAAACGGATGTTGGGCTTTTCCGAGTTCCAGCTCGGCACCTTTAAAGCTTTTCTGTTCCGTTAGAGTTAATCCGATCTCTTTTTCAAAAAATTCTTTAAGGGCTTTTGCTATAACGATATTTTCTTTTTTTCCGGAAATTTCAGTGGAGAAAACGGCATAATCAAATTCCGGGTGCAACGCGATTCCTGAATTGGCAGGAAGTGTCCAAGGAGTTGTGGTCCAGATGACGAAAGAAGTTTTTTCAGCGGGGTTACCTAACTTACCAAGAGTAGCTTTATCTGTAACTTCGAATTTGACATAGATGGATGGGGATTTGTGATCATGATACTCTACTTCAGCATCAGCTAAGGCTGTTTTCAAAGTCCAGTTCCAATAAACCGGTTTTACTCCCTGATAGATCACTCCGCGCTTGTAAGCCCGAGCAAATTCGCGAACTTCTTCGGCTTCATATTCTTTCGACATCGTTAAATAGGGATTTTCCCAGTCGGCCAACACACCCAAGCGTTTAAATTGTTCGCGTTGGTGATGAACCCACTTCGAAGCTTCTTCTCTACAAAGGGCTAAAATTTCCTGATCGGTTTTTATCAGTTTTTTTTCAGAAAGATCTTTCATTACTTTGTGTTCAATAGGCAAACCATGACAGTCCCAACCGGGCACAAACGGAGCAAAATGACCCTTCATCGCTTTATATTTAATAACAAAATCTTTTAAAGATTTATTTAAGGCGTGGCCGATATGAATAGAACCGTTTGCATAAGGCGGACCATCCGGCAACGTGAATCCCGGATTATTTTTATTTTTTTCCAGAATGCGGGCATAAATTTTATCGCTTTCCCACTTCGCAATAATTTTAGGTTCATTTATAGGTAAATCACCCTTCATCGGAAAGTCGGTTTGCGGCAAGCGGATGGTGCTTTTGTAGTCCGGGACGGGAGACGGATGGCTTGGGGGTGTAGACACTTGAAAAACTCCTTGAAACAACAGCCTTAAAATCTATCAAAATTAAGGTCTAAGTACAACCGCAATCCGTAAGTCTAGATTTACAGTTAAGGCATCAATTTTAAACTGGAATGTGTTACTTTTTCTATGTGATATCAAATACTTATGTATTAATTATTTTGCTCTTCTCGTGCCTTTTTTGCAAGGTTACACTGGCGCAGGAAACGCCCCCGGAAGTTGTATTAGAAAACGTCGAAGATAAACCGAAAACTGTGGCAATTCAAAACCGGCCTTATATTCTGAATAAAGAAATAGGTGTGTACTATGCATATTTACCTCTGGATCACTTCAATCATTTTCATGCTTTCGGCGCGAATTATTTAAATTATTATAACGACTACCTGGCGTGGGAAGTTTTTAACGTCGCAACTGTTACAAAACAATCCACCGGCCTGGCAGACCGACTGCTAAACGATTTCGGGGCGGTGCCTGATACCTTTGATATTTTACAGTATTATTTTACTTCGAGCATTGTTTACACCCCGATTTATATGAAGCATCTTTATAACAATAAAGAAATTCGCTTCGGGGACATTTCCTTTGTGGTCGGAGTGGGCGTGGCCCGATTTGAAAAAGCATTGAATTCAAATATGATTGAAGCCGGAATTATTACACGGTTTATCGGGCAAGAGGGGCTCAACTTCAAATTTGATGTTCGCTATAAAGCTTTTTTAAAGGGCGATTTACGTCCCAATGTTTCTTTAGGACTGGTTTTTACTTACAATTTCACTGATGAAGTCAAAAACAAGAAGACCCTAGATGAAGAATAATGTATTTTTTTTCATTGTGGTTTTTTTCATCGCTGTCTGTGAAGCAGGAGCCAACGATGTTTATGATATCCCCGAAGTGACTCCGATTATCAATCAACTTTATCCTGCGACAAATGAACTCAGTCTTAAATTGGCCTATTTTCCGATCGGGGCATTTAACAAGCATATTGGACTGGGAGCATCTTACCTGAGATTGATTAATCCTAATCATGGCTGGGAAGTTCTATCGGGCTATTATTTTTTAGAGATGCCGTCCGGCTTAAAAACAGCAGTCATTGATTCGTTCGGCGCAAAAGCCGACACTTTTCCTGTATTAAAATATATGCTGAAAACCGGCTACACTTATGTGCCGTTTTATTCGAAAAGTATTCTGTTCAATTCTTATTTGGTACACTCACGCTCCTATTTAAACGCTTCAGTCGGGGTTTCGGATTTTCAGATCGAAAAGCCGCTTTTTGTTTCGATAGGATACGGACAAAACTTTTATTTCGGCGCAGATTACGGAATTAAATTCGAGCTGGATTACGTGAATTTTTTCAAAAAAAGCAATTACATCCAGAATCAAATGACAATTTCTGTAGGAATGGTGTTTGCCTGGGGTGAGAGTGAATAAACTTATTTTAATCACTTTTATTTTATTATTACAGCCTCTTATGGCTCAGGTTAAATTCGAGCAGAACCCCTTCGAAAAAGCCGACCCTTTTCAGTATCAATCGGCACGTAACGATTTCTGGAAGCAGGTCGATGATTTTCTGACCAATAAAAAATATGATGAAATCATTAAATTGGCCTCAGATGAAAACATAAAAAAAATCAAACCCAACGAAAAAGCCGAGGTTTATCTGGCGGTGGCAGAGGCTGCAGTTAAAACCGATCACCCCTATCTGGCTTTTATACTTACTCATGAAATTACCAAAATTTTTCCGCTCAGCAATCAGGCGTTGCGCGCTTATTTTCTGATGGAAGAAGTCATCAAAAAGAATTCTCTTTTTGATGAAATTATTATCGGCGAAACCATAATAGAACAGGACATCAATCTCGAGAGCAAAAAAATACCTCAGGAATTAAAAAGCTTCTTAGGGTATATATTTTTTCAGAGCTACCGGCAGCAGGGTTTTGTTAAGTGGGAAAAGATAGCCCAGAAATGGATTCTTCCCAATACGGAGTGGGCTTTCAGACTGGAATACGACAAAGCCCTCTATGAGCTTTACAACGATAGATTTAATGAATCGCTGAAATTGTTTGAGGCCCTTAAAGACAATGAATTGGCCTCGGATTATCTGAGGAAAAAAGCCAAGCGCCAGTATGCACGGCTGATTTTTGAAAAAGGTGAATTTCAAAAAGCTTTTGAACTGTTAAAGGAGCTGCAGTTTGAGCAGGACGACCGCGGCTTCATTCTTTTAGAAAGAGCCTGGACCAAATACTACCTGAAGCACTATTCAAAGGCGTTGGGGCTGTTAACGGCGCTGGACACCTCTTTATTTGCCCAAAGTCGCACCCCTGAAACCGATATCTTAAAGATGCTCATTTACAAAGAACTTTGCCACTACGATGAAGTTTTTGAAGTTAAAAAATTATTTGATAAAAAATACAAGAGCGCTATCGATGACATTAAAAACCGCAGGAATTTAACTAAAAATAAAGAACTTCTGCAATTGGCACTGATGAAGCCGACACTTAAAAATTATTCGGCGTTTATCGGTGGTTTGAGACGGGATATGAATTGGCTTAGCAACCTGGCCTCTTCCGGAAGCCTGCTGAGTGACATCCAGACCAAGGTCACTCTGAAAGACAAACAGCTGCAGGATATGATCAGCCTTAAACTGAACGATCAAATTCGCAAAACTGCAAATGAAATGCTTGACTGGAATGAGCAGATTAATTTTCTAGACTACCAGACCCGTGTCGATAGTTTAAGAATAAGAAGATCTGATAAAGAGCTAAACTATAGACCTGAGGCTATTCCCTTAATGACCTTTGACCGCTTATACTGGTTGTATAAGGGAGAAATGTGGCTTGATGAACTTGAAAACCTGCGCGTTCTTGTTAAATCTAAGTGCCAGAAATCTGAATAAGTATTTCTCTCATTCACTCATTATTTTTTCGGCAACTTTTTTTACAACTTTCTGTTTTGCTCAGAAGATTACTCTGCAGCAGATAAACAAAGATATATCCTCCGTGGATAAATCCATTAAAATCACTAAAGAAAAAATGAAAGAAGTGGGCGACATTTCTTTTTTGCCTGATTTGTACTTTGTGCTGGCCGATTTATATCATGAAAAAAGCCGACTACTCTATGAAGAAGAAAAAATGAAATTTCCTAAAAAAAATCTTGATGATCTCGATTTAACCGCCAGCCGCAAATCAAAAAAACAGGCTATTGAAACGTACACCAGATTCACTGAAAATTATTCGAAAGATGAATTTGTTGATAAAGCTTTTTTTAACATCGCCATGAGTTACCGTGAGCTGGGCCAAATTGAAGACATGGTCAACACGTTTA
>JAYTFA010000268.1:0-2851 GCA_043734765.1 Pseudobdellovibrio sp.
TGAATTTGCTTTAGATATTCTTAACAAAAGGATGTCTTATGTTCAGAAAAATATTTGCGACATTATTCGTGTCAATTGTGGTACTGGCGTGCATAAATCTGATAATGGGTTGTTCTCATAATAAAAAAGAGATTGTTGAGGAAGCCATTTCGAACACGGAGTTTTCACCGATCATCGACGACGCTAATCAAAAAATCAAAAAAGCATATGAGAACCAATGGGACGTTCTTGCGGCATACGAGCTGAAGCAAAGCGAAAAGAACGTAGCAGAAGCTTACAAGCTCAATACCGGGGGCTACAAACTCAGTAAAATAGATAGGGTGATGAAGGATTTTAATTTAAATTACAGAGAAGGTGAGCTCCTTGCACAAGCCCGCGCACCGCGGGTGGAAGAATTGCTTGCGGCCCGCAAGCTGGTTTTAACCTCGGGCGTACGGCAATTACCCGAAGACGATAAAAAGCTTGCCCTGCTGGATCAGAAATTCCGCAAGCATGCCGAAAGCAATTTAATTGATGTTCAAAAATTTACGGCGCTGGTTGCGGATTACAAAAAGCTCGCTAACGACATGATTAAAATCGGATATCTGAGAGATGCAAGACGCATGGTTCAAGTGGCCCGCTTTAACAAAGCAAAAAAATATGCCCCCAGATCGTTGAACATCGCAGAAATCCATCTCAGAAATGCCGAGGATATAATTGACAGCAATAGAGGTAACAATGCCATACAACAGCGTTTTGCGTTGCGGGCCACAACATCGGCCAACATCTTAACTGAGGTTATCGAAGAGCAGAAAAAAGCAAACTACAAGATGGCTGAATCTGCAGCTATTACTATTGTGCAGCAGCGGGCTTTAAAGAATCAGTACGAGAGTGGAATTGCCAACACCGAGATGGAATTATTCTTCACCAACGCAGAATTGCAGAGTCTGAAAGAGAAGCATCTTCAAATGGCATTGGTTTCAACGCAAAAACATTTTTCAAAAGGAGAAGCGTCTATTAACAGACAGGGCGACAAAATTCTCATTCATATCAAAAAGATTGAGTTTCCCGTAAAGAAAACCAAAAGCGCCCGAAAGTCAGATAAACTTCTGAATAAAGTGGCCACAGCGGCAAAAGAACTCGGGCCACAGGAAATGGTGCTCCAGGGCAGTGAGAATACAATAAATCCGATGATGAGTTACCTTCAGACGAATGGGATTTCAAAGAGCGTTCTGCAATCGAAAACAGATACGCTCCAGAGTTCAGGTGTGGATATTCTGATAACGCCGGCACCGCCGATTGAAAAAACGGAATAGATTATTTCAGTAACAGGGAACATAGACAATAGCCTCAACACGCGGAACATTGGCATTTTGCACAGTGGCTTCATCTATTTTTGCATAAAAATACGTATCGCAGTTTACGGTATTACGTCCGCCTATGACCGGCAGTTTCATTTTAAGAATACCCGGGGCAAAAATAACAGTCTGTCTGGTTTCGGCGCTACGGGTTTTAAAGCCGTTATAATCACGATAATGAATTGCTGTGCCGTTTTCCAGGTAAACATCAACAACGACCGGGGTATCGGATGGCCGGCTTAAGCGAAGCTCTAATTGCACTTCTGTCTTGTGGTTGATAGCTACGGCATTATTTGTAAAAGATAAATTCGGAAGAGATTTTCCTGGCTGCGGATTATTGGGGGCAGTATTGGCTGTCGGCGGTAAAGGAGGTTCTGTTTTGCTTTGCTGTGCTGGAGGAGCCTGCGGTGGAGTCAGCGGCGGTGTGAGCGAATGATCCTGGCCATCCGCACTTTTTTTATTGTCACAAGAGTAGAGCGCGAAAGCAAAAATAACGGCGACCAAAGATTTCATCAAATATCCTTTACTGTAAGTGGAGTATGGATCTGAAATTTACCAACAGGGCCATACAATTCGAGTTGTATTATTCATAATCAGAACCTGCGGAGTTTCTTCCGCTGGTTGAATTTGCGCCGTAAACTCCATGCAACTTCTGTTTTTCCAGATTTTAATCGGCAATAAATCGACATGAGTCTGTTGTGGGGCAAAGACCACGTGTTGTTTAAGTTTATCCGAACACATTTTAAAGCCGCCGAAATCAGAGGGGTAAGCTGCGGTTCCATCAAGCAAGTCCACATCCACCTCGATTTGTGTATCAGATGGTTTACTTAGTTGTAATTCCAGATAAATCTCATTTGTGCCGTCGGTAACAAACTCATCCCAAACAAAACTCACTTCCGGAAGCGAAGCTAGGTTAGCAGTAGTGTCCGGGGCAGACGGCTGTGGTGATGCCGGCGTCGGCGGACTTTGTTGGCCATTCGTCGGGTCGGGTGCGAAGGCCTGTTTTGAGCTGCTTTTGTTGCAGGAACCGAGAAATAAAAAAGCCGCCAGAGCAATAAATAATTTCATATATCCTCCTTGTTGTACGTTCTGAAAAATTATAAATAGAATTTTGCAAGACAAACAAAATAATTTTCTCATTCAGAAAAAATACCCCGGATGAGGTGCAAAATTGCTCTTGAAGGGTGTTTTTGACTCTAAGTAAACTGTCATTCGTCTGGGAAAACTATTCCTATCCCCAATGACCAGAAAGCAGCTCCAAACAAAAACTGGTCTCGTTGAAAATATCAATTAGTTTAACAATGGATCATATTTCATGGAGGAAGTATGAAAACCACTACACCAAAAGTATTTTTGTTTTTGCTTGCATCAATTGTATCATTCGCGGTTCACGCCTCGCCCCTGGCTCAGAAAGAATGGACTTTTTTATTATTCTTAAACGGTCACAATAATCTCAGCTCCTACGGAGATATGAATATCAAAGACATGGAAAAATCAGGTTCAACCGATCAGGT
>JAYTFA010000269.1:0-3819 GCA_043734765.1 Pseudobdellovibrio sp.
GCCTGGGGCTGTTTGCACCTGAGCTTTTTCTACTATAACTAAAGCGCGCAAAGTAGAGCTGTCCTGGTAATTGATGTAAGCCATTGAAAGAACTGCCAAAGTTAAAAATGTCATAAGAATAGGCGGCCATTTGGGTGGAGTTGTAAAAATGCCAGCCAGTTGATTTTTCTTGCCCGTTAGAAAATTTCTGACAGCCGTCCAAAGGGTTACAAAAATTAATACAAGACCCAAAACAAACCATGCATCTACCGAAACTTTTGAAATAATTTTTTTGAAGTTATCATAATTTGAAATTTGATGCGGAATTACTGGAACTTCAAATTTCTTTGAATAAAATTGAAATGACTCGCGTGCTAATTGGTTGCCTGGATTCAAATGGACAGACTTTTTGGACCAAACATAAGCTTTTAAAACATCCCCTTTTTCGTAAGCAATCGTCGACATGTTATGATAAATCACAGATGCTTGAGAACCGCCCAGATCATTTGGACTTTGGTCCAGAATTTTTTGGTATAAAGCCAAGGATTCGTCATATTTTTTTTGTTGTTGAAGAACAAGCGCCTGATTAAAGAGTTGCGTATTTGACACACTAGGTTGCACTGGACTTTTTGCGATTTCAGATTCTTGCGGCATATAGCCAAAGTCTACAAAGAAGCTCTGTAGATTGTCACGCGCTAGTGCAGCGATGTAAGATAAATTCATTCTATTAGAGATATAATGAAAGGTGTTTATGCTATCAGTTTTTAAAAATGCATTGGCTCAGGTTGCGAGTTCGGATGAGAGTTTAATTGGGCGAAAAATCGACAAAGACCCGGCTATCGAAAGCTTGGTTTCTGATCTTGTGGATGAGGTCACGGCACAAAACAGTTCTATCGATTCGGTTTGTAAACCGCAGTCTCATTTAATTGAATCTTCAAAAAAGAAAATTGAACAAATCAGCGCGTTACGTGGTCGCCCACTTTATCACAATTACATTGGAACCGGTGCCGGTCGAGGGCCTTTTGTGGAACTTGAAGACGGAAGTGTGAAATTGGATTTGATTAATGGAATCGGCATTCACATTATGGGTCATAGTCATCCGCGTGTAATGAAGGCCGCCGTACGTGGTGCATTGTCAGATGTCGTCATGCAGGGAAACATTCAGCCGAATAATGAGTACCTGAGATTAACTGAAAAATTAGTTCAAATTGCAGGAAGAAAAAGTAAACTCAAGCACGCATGGTTTTCAACCTGCGGAACAATGGCTAACGAAAACGCTTTAAAAATGGCGCGCCAAAAAAACTCTCCGGCTAAATTTATTTTTGCCATGAAAAACTCTTTTGCAGGTCGCTCCACCATGATGGCGGAAATAACTGATAATCCGGCCTATAAACAAGGACTTCCGGATTACAATGAAGTTTTAAGAATCCCTAATTTTGATAAAAAAGATCCAAAGAGTATTGAAAAAGCATTGCAGTCGATGCAGGAACAATACGCTAAGCACGAAAAAAATGTGGCGTGTTTTGTTTTTGAACCCATGTTAGGCGAAGGGGGGTTTATTCCTACACCGCGTGAATTTTATTTGCCGATGCTGGAGTTCTGCAAACAAAATAAAATAGCAGTATGGGCCGATGAAGTTCAGACATTTGCCCGTACCGGTGAGTTTTTTGCTTTTGAAACTATGGATTTGGGCCAATATGTCGACATTGTAACCATTGCAAAAACAGTTCAATTGGGTGCTACACTTTACACTGAAGAGTACAATCCTAAGCCGGGTTTGATTGCAGGTACTTTTTCGGGAGGCACATCGTCCATGGTTGCAGGGCTCGAAATTATTAAGATGCTGGAAGAAGGGTTTCTAGGTCCGAACGGGCGCATTAATCAGATTCACCAACGGTTTGTAGCGGGCCTTAACGACCTAAACGACGGGAGCTGCCGGGGTTTGGTACGCGATGCAGGAGGCATGGGCCTTATGATTGCCTTTACTCCATTTGATGGAAAAAAAGAACAAGTCGAAACTTTCATTAAAAAATTATTTAATAATGGCTTAATTGCGTTCAGCTGCGGTAAAGATCCTGTCCGGATCAGATTTCTGGTTCCGGCTATCATTGAAAATCAAGAAATTGATTTAGCTTTGCAAATCGTTGAAAAAACAATTTTAGAAGGAATTTAATTTGAATTTTATTGAGACCTGTCGAAAATTAATATCTCTCGACAGCAGTCCGACCAGCTCTACGGTTGAACTTGTAGATTATCTAGCTAAGTTGGCCACGGATGCCGGCTTGGATGTTGAAATCATGCACGAAATTCAAAATGGCATCACCCAGGCCAATATCATTGTACGAATTGAAAAACTTAAAGCAGGCGACAATGAGTTTTTGTTGCAGACGCATTTAGATACCGTTGACCCGGGAAGTTTCTCTCTCTGGAAAAAAAATGATTTTAATCCTTATGATGCCGTCATCGAGGATTCAAAAATTTACGGATTGGGTGCAGCCGAAATCAAATTGGATTTTTTATGTAAGTTGAACGTTTTAAAAAAACTAAAAGATAAAAAATTCACGTCATTAAAGCCGGTATTGGTAGGAACTTTCGGGGAAGAGACGGGAATGCAGGGCGCACTTCGACTAATCAGAAAAAACAAAATCAATGCCAAATATGCCTTGGTCGGTGAAGCCAGTGATTTACAAATTATTCAGGCGGCCAAAGGTTTTGCAGTTGTTGAAATCCGAATTCCGATCAGTGAAGAAGAAAGAAACTATAAAATTTCGAGAAATCAGGCCGAGTCAGCCACAACGCAAACCAAAATATTTTCCGGAAAATCCTCGCATTCCTCAACTCCGCACATGGGCGATAATGCCATTCAGAACATGCTCGAGTTTCTGCAGAAAATGCCTGAAAATATGGTATTGGTGGAAGCCGATGGCGGCACACGTTTTAACATGATTCCGAGCCAGGCCATGGTCGAACTTGAAATGGTTTCGCATGTTAAAAATCTGTGCTTGGTAAAACTTAATAAAATTTATCGAATATTAAAAGAAGTTGAAAGTGATATGAAACATTTCCAGGATCAGGATTTTGAGCCTCATTTTTCCACCTTAAGTGTGGGCCTGATCCGTACTTCTGAAGACAGTCTGCTGCTCGGTGGCTCTTGCCGGATACTTCCGAATATCACGCAGGAACAATATGAGGCTTGGATGACTAAAATTCAAAAAGTGTGTGAAGAGTGCGGCGCGCAGTTCCGCGTAACTGACTATAAAAGACCATTCAGAACAAATGAAAATTCGGTTTTGGTAAAAACAGCTCAAAGTATATTGGAAAAGATGGGAATGAGCTCAAAATGTAAGACTCTGGCTTCTACAAATGAAGCCAGCCTTTTTACACGGCTCAATATAGAGTGCATCTGCATTGGCGCAGGTGTACGAGAAGGAAATGTGCATACGCCTCAAGAGCATGTTAAACTTGAGGACCTGGAAAAGGCGACCCATTTTTATGAACAGATGGTCGAAAGGTTTTGTTTATGAGTTTTGTAATAAGAGCAGTTAAAAGAGATGATTTGTTGCAATTAACCGATCTGGCAAAGCAATTCAACTTGCTGAATCTTCCCGGCGACAAAAAAGTTCTGGCAGAAAAAATTGCAAGAAGTGAGGCTTCATTTAATGGAGATTTACCGAAAAATAAATCTGAGTATCTTTTTGTTCTTGAAGACGTAGAAGAAAAAATGGTTGTAGGAAGCTCATTAATTATTGCCAAACACGGCAGCGAAGAAGTGCCTCATTGTTATTTTAAGATTTTGAAACGCGATCATTTTTCGCAGGATCTGGGACTGGGATTCATTCA
>JAYTFA010000270.1:0-7233 GCA_043734765.1 Pseudobdellovibrio sp.
GTGACTCCTGCTAACATCACACGCATCTTGGCTGCGGTTTCTTCCGAAATTACGCGACGGATTTCAACCGCCCGGGACTGCTGGGTTTCGCCGGTTTCAATGTCTTTTATTGTTTCGACAATATAAGGCTTATTTAGAACTCCGCCGTTAGCAATAACCGCGTATGCATTGGCCAACTGCAATGGTGTTGAGGTGATTCCCTGCCCGAATGAAATATTAGCGAGCAAATGATCGCTCCATGGAAGTTTTACGGTAATGCCCTTGGCTTCGCCGGGTAAATCAATCCCGCTCTTATCACCGAAACCGAAAGCCTCCAGACCGGCCAACAATTTATCATCACCCATCATCAACGCAATTTTTGAAGTTCCGATGTTAGATGAATAAGCCAGAACTTCACTCACGGTAATTGTACCCTGCGAGTGTTCTTTTTCGGCCTCGCGAATGATATGTTTGCCGATTTTGAAATGACCGTTTTCGCAGAAAATTTTTGTTGTGGGCTTTACAACTTTGTTGTCAATCGCGTGGGCGATTACAAAAGATTTCATGGTGCTGCCGGGCTCAAAGGTATCGGTCACTGCGCGATTGCGTCTTACAAAAGCCGAAGAATTCTGCGGACTATTAGGATCAAAAGTAGGCAAACTGGCAATGGCTCTGATGGCGGAAGTTTTTGCATCCAGCACCACGGCCCAGCCGCCGGCCGCTTCGTGTTGCCGAATGGTTTGTGCCATTTCAGATTCAACAAAATACTGCAAATCGGAATCGATGGTTAATTTAATTTCTTTACCCTGGGGAGTTTCCGTAAACAACAATCCATCCTGCACAAGAGGCCGGCCGCGTGCGTCCCGTCGCATGATTACTTTTTTCTTTTCGCCTCTTAGAGCCTTATCATGAAAAAGCTCTAAGCCTTCGAGGGCCTGACCTTCTTTTCCCAAAAACCCCAGCGTAGAACCCAGTAAACTGTCGTTAGGATAAACCCTTTTCCAATCTTCAACCAAACCCAGGCCCCGGATTTTGAGTTCACGGATTTCTTCGGCCGTGCTGGCTTCAATGAGGCGATCAATCCACACAAAACGTTTAGAATTATCTTTAATTTTAATTAATATTTCGCGGGAATTCTGTGGAATAAGTTTAGCGAGTTTTTCAGAAGTGGTTTTTTTATCCAAAATAATTTTGGGATCTGCATAAAGCGAGTAAGACGGCGCCGACATGGCCAATTCTTTTCCGTTCATATCAAAAATGGTTCCCCGCCTGGCCGGCAGTGTGATGACAGTCTGAAACTGCCTTGCCTGCAGAGAGTTGAGCTTATCATGAGGTAAAAACTGCAGATAGGCCGCTCTGAAAATCAATAACGACCATAAAAAACAAACAAAAATAAAAACTGTTATGATTTTAGCTTTCAATTGGCAGCCCTGATGAAAGGTTCAGACGAAGTTAGATGGATGATCTGCGAAGCCGTTACGCGTTTCATCGTTAACTTATTTGTGGCCACGTTCTCAAGCAGCTGCGGCCGCGTGAGTTTGGCTAACGAAATTTCTTTTTGCTTTTGAATTTCAATAACTTTTTTATGTTCCTGGGTCATTTTAAGCACAACATAAGAAAGTCGCCGCTCTTCCATTTTGATAAAAACAATTCCGAGTAATGTGATAATAATAAATAACAAACTTAAAAAAGGTTTCAACTGCCGTATCTCGCTGGAGCTCATCCTGACCTCACTCAATTATTTTATTTTCTGATATTCACTCAATAGACCGCTGCGCTCTGCGCACCGCAAATTTATCAGGTTTTTCAGGAGAATCACCTTTTTGAAAAATTCTGAGTTTTGCGCTGCGTGCCCTAGGATTTATTTTACATTCTTCTTCAGTAGGCACAATAACTTTTTTATTGACCAAAAAGCCGTGCGTGGAATCCTTAAAAATATTTTTTACGATTCGATCTTCCAGTGAATGAAAAGTAATCACTGAAATGCGACCTTTGTCTCGCATCTGATTCATGAGCAAAGGCAAAACCTTCTCGATAACTTCTAACTCGCGATTAATCACCAGCCGTAGGGCCATAAAATATTGAGTGGCCGGATGAAAACCCTTTTTATGCCACCCATCTACACGTTCAATCAAACCCGCCAACTGTAAAGTTGAAATAAAAGGATGAGTGACTCGGTCATTGACGATGGCTCGAACTACTCGTGCCGGGTTTGCGATTTCCCCGTAGGAGCTGAAAATCGAAATTAGATCTTCCTGCGAAAGAGTATTCACAATTTCTGCGGCCGTTATTCCGGTTGATTGATTCATACGCATATCAAGAGGTCCGTCTTTATTAAAACTGAAACCTCTTTCGGCCTGATCCAGTTGCGGCGAGCTCACGCCCAGATCAAGAAGGGCCATATCAAAAGTCTGATGGCTCTCGTTCATTTGCACAAATTCATAAAAATTCTGATGAAAGATTTTAACTTTATTGTTTTTTACCTGCTCGGCCCAATCCCGTTGCGCCTGATCGATAGCCGCCTGATCCTGATCGGTCAGATAAGAAATGGCCGGGTTAAATTTTTCCAGCACAGCCCGAAAATGTCCGCCTCGTCCGTAAGTTCCGTCAAAATAGACAAGATCGGTTCTACCTTTGAAAATGGAAAAGGAGTCGAGCACTTCGTTTAATAAGACCGGTTTGTGGATTTGATTCAAATAGACCTCGACTAAAGTAGGATATTAAATTTGGCTCATTTGTAGGTCAAGGCAGAATAAACTATTCTAGGTAGAGGAAAAAATATTTATGTTAATTAATTGTCCTCGCTGTGGATTTTCACAACCTAGTGACCAATATTGCGCTCAGTGTGGCGTTGACATGCAATCTTTTAAACCCAAAAAACAGCCGTTTATAACACGTGTATTCGGAAATGCCGGAGTTCAAATCGTCATTTTAATCCTTGCTGCGGTTTTTGTCGGGCAGTATATATTTAACAGTCGTGTGCCTGATAATTGGGTGCAAAAAATCGCCCATTTTCAGGGAATGAGCACATCTCAAAAAGCCCAGATTTCAGCTAAAACCGGCTCTGATCGGGAATTGTCAGACGA
Organism: Pseudobdellovibrio sp.; assembly: GCA_043734765.1. Lineage (GTDB taxonomy): Bacteria > Bdellovibrionota > Bdellovibrionia > Bdellovibrionales > Bdellovibrionaceae > Pseudobdellovibrio. Next base: position 3,066 of record JAYTFA010000270.1, read on the forward strand.
ACTACAAACTCCCGATCAGATATCCGCCACTTCTGCGGCTCTTCAGCTGGAAAATCTTCGTAACCGTGAATTGGTTCTCAGCAAATCCGGCGATTCAACAGGAGCTTCAGTTATATCAAAGGATTCCTCCGGCTCAACCGCTTCCGGTGGCGCCCAAGAATTAGGCGCCGTTAACTTTAAAGTGACCTATGCCGAAGTTTCCAGAGGGGTTTTAGCCAAATGGATTACCGACAGCTCAAATTTAGGACTTTATCAAAATTTAGATAACTACTCGGCCGGCATTATTTACGACTTCCAGAAGCGCCGTGATAGTTATCAACAACAACTTAAAACCTCCGACATCAAGCTGAACCCGGGAAATGCCAATACCAATCTTTCGGGAATCATGAATGAAGACGGAACTCAGGTTGTAGGCCTGATTTCAGTTATCGAATACAAATCAAACGAAAATGAAATTATCCACGGAAACTTCAGCATCACCAGGAGCAACGCTCAGAGTAGCGAATACTTCCCGGCTGAGTTTGATTTACCCAAGGGCGCCGCATTTTTTATTATCGGGGCCCTTAAACGGGAAAATTTTGTTAATGAAAGAGTCAAGCTGGTTATGCCCCCATTTCAAATCTTCAAATCTGCTGATTTTATGACACGCAAAACAGAGTTTGTCATAATTCTTGAACCCGACTATAAATAGAGAGCAATCAGCCAAAAAAGTAACGGGTCGAAAAATCCTAGTTAGGGAGCACTTATGAACGCAAAAAATCTGGAATTAAAAACATATATAACAGAGGAAAAACTTCAGGCCAAAGTAGCTGAAATCGGAAAAGCTTTAACAGCTAAGTTCAAAGGAAAAAAAGTTACGGCTGTGTGTGTTCTTAAAGGTTCGTTTATGTTTTATTCTGATTTAATCCGCGAAATCAATACGGACATTACTTGTGAATTCTTCGGGGTTTCCAGCTACAACGGCGGTTCTACTTCATCGGGCGAAGTTAAAGTAACTCTGGACTTATCAACGCCGGTTGAAGGACAACATGTTATTCTTGTCGAAGATATCGTGGATACCGGCTTAACAATGAATTATCTGAAAAAAGCCATTGAGTCCCGGAACCCGGCTTCCTTAACAACTGTGGCGCTGCTTGAAAAACCGGAGGCGCTAAAAGTTCCATGCAAATTAGATTACGTCGGATTTCAGATAGCAAATGAGTTTGTGGTAGGTTACGGTTTAGATTATGACGGTTACTTCCGTAATTTACCTTACATCGCACAAGTTCAAAATTTTCAATAAAGGAATAAACATATGAAATTTATTTTTATAGCTCTGGTTTTTGTTTCAAATCTGGCTTTAGCGCAGGCTCTGGATGCAGATGTGCCACATACAACACCAATTGAAAATGCAAATCAGGACACTAAAGATACAACCGTCCAACCAAGTCATTCTCAGAAAAAACATGTTAAAAACGCTGCAAAGAAAGCAAAAGTAAATAAAAATAAAAATAAAAATAAAAATAAAAAATCTAAAACTCATAAAGTGAGTAAAAAGAAGAAGAAAAAAGCAGTTAAAAAGACAACTTAACAGAGTCTTTTTAGCCAGCTTATTTTTTACGCACCGCGCTTTATTTTTTTCATATTTAGCGACGGAAAATCTCGACAAAATACAGACTTAGAGGACAATAAAAAGCAGGCGCATCAATAGCCTTCAAAGGGTTTATCTATGAAACAATATCACGATTTACTTCAGCATGTTCTAGATCATGGAGCACAAAAATCGGATCGTACCGGCACCGGAACTATGAGTGTTTTCGGTTATCAAATGAGATTTAATCTGGAAGAGGGCTTTCCGCTTTTAACAACTAAAAAATTACATACCCGTTCTATCTTTCATGAACTTCTCTGGTTCTTAAAAGGCGAGACCAATATTCAGTATTTAAAAGAAAATAAAGTTTCGATCTGGGATGACTGGGCCGATGATAAGGGTGAGTTGGGGCCGGTTTACGGCAAACAGTGGCGTTCATGGGAAACTGCCGACGGTAAAACCGTTGATCAGATTTCAAACGTTATTGCACAGATTAAATTGAACCCGGATTCACGACGACATCTGGTTATTGCATTTAATCCGGGTGAAATTGATAAAATGGCTTTACCTCCCTGTCATGCATTTTTTCAGTTTTATGTAGCTAACGGAAAACTTTCCTGCCAGCTTTATCAGAGAAGCGCCGATATCTTTTTAGGTGTTCCATTTAATATCGCAAGCTACGCTCTTTTAACCCAGATGGTAGCGCAAATTTGCGACCTCCAGGTAGGCGATTTTATTCATACACTTGGCGATGCGCACATCTATTCAAATCACATGGAGCAGGTAAAGCTTTTACTTTCGCGCACTCCGCGGCAGCTTCCTAAATTAAACCTCAATCCCAATGTAAAAAACATATTTGATTTCAAGTATGAAGATATCGAGATCACGGGTTATGACCCATATCCGGTTATTAAAGCCGAGGTTGCAGTTTGATTTTATCCCATATAGTTGCGGTGAGTGAAAACGAGGTTATTGGCAAAAGCAATACCCTCATATGGCATTTTCCCGATGACATGGCCTACTTCAAAAAAAGAACAACCGGAAAAATTATGATCATGGGCCGAAAAACTTTCGACTCTTTTAAGAAGCCACTTCCTAACAGGTTTCATATAGTCATATCAAAAAGTAATCTGGATTCACCTTTGGAAAATGTAAAATATGTTAATTCGCTGGCGGATGCCTACGCCCTGGCTGAAAAAATGACCCTGCAGGGTAAATGGCCTGAAGAAGTGATGATTGTCGGCGGCGGTGAAATTTACAGAGACAGTTTGAAAGATGCAGACTTTCTTTATATTACGCGTATTCCGGGCGAATATGAGGGCGACACCTTTTACAGCCTTAAATTACCGCCTGAATTTTTAATCGCCTTTAGCCAGTTTAGTGAGGCCGTACCCGGACTCCGCTGGGAAATATGGTCCAAAGCACAAAGCGAATATTAACTGAATATCGTTTAACTTTTTTAACGATATATTTACCCCTCAGGCCTTCATCTCATTGAATGTTTTGACGATAAGTAACTTATACTTATGAATGAAAAAGCAGATCTTAAAACAGCTATCAGCCAAGCCGCCAAACGCCATCCCACTCAAGAGCCGGCTCGCATCCAAATTTACGGAAAAAAAGAAATTCTTTTCTGCCGGATGACCAATCTATCTGCTACCGGCGCTTTTTTTGAAATTCTCAATTCCAACTACACGCCAAGAATCGGCGAACGGGTTTCAGTTACCGTGAATTTAAAAAAAGTTCAGAAATCCCATACCCTTACCGGGCAAGTGGTTTGGAGCAAGGGATCCGGGCTGGGCATCGCATTCATTAAACAAAACAAACTCATCTACAAAACCGCTCCAAAATCAGTTTAAATTTATTTTCAATACTATAGTCCAGTTTATCCGGAACTTATTGGTTCCACTTTGGGTCATGCTAGAATTTTTTCACAAGCACAAAGTCTATAACCCAAGGATGGGATATGAAAAAAATAAGTCTACTGAGTTTAGCAATTCTAACATTATTAACCTTTTCATCTGTTAAATACGCGAACTCAACAGATTCGCAATATTATTGGATGAAAGTTGCCGCTAAAGATAAGTTTCAGCGTTCGGTGATTGCCAGCACAGGCGCCGCCATCGAAATCGTAAAAGATGATTATGTTATCGCTTACGGAAATGACATTGAGTTGGCTAAAATCAAAAAATTAGGATGGTTACTGGCCGCTTCTAATTTAGCTGAAGAAATGCGATCAAAAGATTTTCCTACAAAAGATGCCGCTTATCACAATTACACCGAGCTGACCGCAGCTCTTAATACGATAGCTAAAAATAATCCTGACATTGTTCGGTTAAGCTCAGTTGTAAAAACGCAGGAAGGCCACGATATGTGGGTTCTACGAATTACGTCGGACTTCAATACCGCAAGCACTAAGCCCGCAATTATATTTATGGGCGGACATCATGCTCGTGAACACTTATCTGTTGAAATGCCGTTGATGTTAGCGCAGTACCTGATTGATCAGTACCGTGCCGGAAATCCAAAAGTAGTAAGTCTGATTAACTCCCGCGATATTCATATTATTCCTGTGGTAAATCCGGACGGTATGGAATA
>JAYTFA010000271.1:0-4326 GCA_043734765.1 Pseudobdellovibrio sp.
CCGCTGGTCGAACACCAGGAGCACGAATCTCTTCTTGAGGAAACTCTCGACGATCCGGATGAAATCTGGATGGATGATACAACTTTTGAGGATTTAACAGTTCACACTCTGGTGAAGCGCTTTGAAACAAAACAGCAGGTGTTTGAATATATCGCAGTGGTGTACATTAATACCGAAGATAATTATCCCACTTTTGTATTTATGCATTTTCCCACTAAAGATGCAAAAATGTTAGAGGCTTTCCGCCAGAATGAAATAGTATTTCATAAAAAATTAGAAGCTATTCAGTTTGCCGCTATCGATGGGGATTCGCTTCTTGAAGGTGATTACTTAGCGATCGGGTTATTGGAGTCTATGCTGAAAGTGCGAGGCGATAAAGATATCGCCACTGATAAATTTCAGGATTTTAAAGATTGTCGGGAATCGACCATAGATTCTCCGGATGAGATCTGGCGAAAAGTGGACTCCACCGGACATATTCTGGTTACTTTTATAAAAGAATTCAATGATATGGGTGTAGAGGATTTGCATTACATCGTCATTACCGAGGAAGACACCGAAGCTCAGGTGAACTCGTTGCTCTTTTCATTTCCGACGAATGACACCAGTTTGGTGGATCGCTATAGACAGGGTGAAAATTTAGAGGCCGATGAAGTGGCCACGGAATCCAGTCATTAGAAGCAATACTGATCAAAATTCTGTTTCAATTGTGCCTGAGTCCAAGCCGATACATCTGTTGTATAAAGCGGATGTAATTTCTGTAAGTTTTCTACTCGGGCCGTACCATCAGCATTCAGTTTATAAGCAACGGGGCTTGCTGAAAACTGCGGAATCAGGATGTCAGATTGGGCAGCAACAGTTCCGTCAGTTTTATAGGCTACAACTTTTAAAACCTGATACGGATATTGAGCATCGTCATTAAGTCGGATGTAAAAACCAACTTGTTGAGCGATCTGAGTTGTATAGACTGAAGTCATTGTTTCTGAAGACACCTGACCGCTTGAAATGGTGTAGGGGCTGAAAGTAAGCGGATTCGTATCCAATTGCGCGCTTCCGCCGACAACTCTCCATTTAAAGAATTTAAGACTGTAGCCGGTTTGAGTGGTGTCAGCGGATAAAAAATTAAACTTAATTTTAATCCAGTCCGGATTTACTTGTCCGCTTGAAGAGTCAACAACATTGGCTAAATTAAAACTTAAATTAGCAGATGTTGAGCGATTACAGTTAGCCAGTGCAGCCTGTGAATTGATGTCAATTCGGGTGGAACTGTCGTTAGCCTCATTTGATTTCTTAGCTCCGCACGAAGTTAACAAGGTCATAGCGAGAACTGATAATGTGAAGGTTAACACTAATTGCTTTTTCATATGGCTCCCTATTCTTACTTATATGTACAGCAAGGGGCTTGCCATAGATCAGAATGAGATTCACGCCCAGAGCGGGTAAGGCAGCTTAAAAAGATTGGATCTGAGACACCCCTCAGAAGGCTTTATCAGAACGAGACAGCTGAAATGTAAATTGCGACAGGTGTGCAATTGCTTTTCACTTTTTCAGAGTTGTCCCAATTCAACCCATGTCACACCATCGCCGCCGGTCTCTGCATTTCCGGCTTTCCATTTTTTTACATAAACAGATCTGGATAGGTAAGTGCGAATGGATTTTTTAAGGGATTCGGTTCCGTGGCCGTGAATTATTTTAAGACGGTCTTCGCTTTGTTCTGTGGCTCGATCGAGAGTGATCTCAAGCTGAGCGAGCGCTTCTTCCACCGTTTTTCCGCGCAGATCCAGCGCTCGGTCGGTATCGGCAAAGCTTACCTGGCCCTGGCCACTACGGCGTACGAGGGATGAGGTGGGGTTACTGGCTTTCATGGCCGGTTTTAACTCGGTCCACGGCAATTGCAAACGTATAGATTGCGATAGAACCAGTACTTCGCCGCGCGAATTAGGCGCTGATTGAACAACACCGTCCTGGTTGAGCGAAGGTACAAATATTTTACTGCCCGGCGGAAATTTTTTTGCAAAATCATCGGCATTCTGAAGTTGTGACGACGAAGAACTCTGAGTGGGGCCGGCCTTTACGATTTGCGGCAGGTTGTATTTTATTTCCTGCAATTGTCGATGCTTATCCAGAGTGGATGCGGCTTTCGCCGTAGAGATTGCTTCTTCCACGGAGTGCGTAGCTTTTTTTAATGCCTGGGAAAGTTTATTATCTTTTTCTTTTTCGAAAGCCTGCAGTTTGGTTTCATATTCTTCCTGCAGCGTCAGCGCTTTTTGGGTTTGCTTTTTCAGGTTGTCCGAAAGCACACCGATGTCTTTTTTTAAAGATTCGAGTTCACTCATTTTATTCTGGCGTGCTCGCGCCTCGGGAGTGAGCTTTTCAACAGCCGATGCAATAATTTCCGGAGAGACGCCCACTCTACGTGCGGTTTGCAGAGCCAGAGACTCGCCGGGAATTCCGGAAAGAAATTGATAGGTGGGTCTTCCCAAAGTTGTGTCATACTCTAAACTGCCGCTCAACACCGGATCGGTTTCGGTCCATCCGGTTTTTAAAGGACTCAAGTGGGATGTAATAACGCCGAACACTTTATTCTGTGCGTACTTTTCGATAAAGGCGCGCGCAAGTGCGGAGCCTTCTTCAGGATCAGTAGAGCCGCAGATTTCATCTAACAGAATTAAATTGTGAAAGCCGCTCAGTTGTGAGGCTTTATCTAAAATTTTTAAGTGGGCGGCAAAGGTGCTGAGATCCTCATCCACGCTTTGCGAGTCGCCGATACCGGTTACAATTTCTTTAAAGAACGGCAGAGTAGATCCAGCCGCGGCACAGATGGGAAGTCCGCAGCGGGCCATTTGTGCGGCCAGTCCGATGGATTTTAACAGAACCGTTTTTCCGCCGGCATTGGGGCCCGAGAGTATGAGAATGCATTTACCGGAATGCATGGAAACATTATTGCTGACAATTTTTTTTCCGGATAGCTTTAACAGTGGGTGAGTGAGCTCGAGCAAATCGATTTTTACATTATCAAAATGACAACTCTGGGCTTCAAGTAAAGTACTGAGCTGGGCTTTGGAAAACAAAACATCACAATTTTCCAGAATCTTTTTAGTTTTTTCAAAAGACAAAGCCATAGTTGACAGATAATCAGATATTTCATGGAGGAGACGTTCCACCTCATCATCGATTTCAACTTCAATCTGGCGGAGGCGATTGTTCATGGGAATAACGGTTTCGGGTTCCATGTAAACGGTTTGTTTCGATTGCGAACTGCCGTGAATAATGCCGGGAACAAAGTGTTGCATGCCGCCTTTAACAGGGATGACCCAGCGGCCTTCGCGTGTGGTCACATAACGCTCCTGAAGCATGTGTTCAATTTTGTTATCGTTAACCAGTTTATCCATGTGAGTTTGGATCTGTCGGGCCAGCGCTTCTTTCTCTTTAGAAAGCCGGTAAAGTTTTTCGGAGGCCTCCATGCGGATATCTCCGGAGGGCGTCATTAGATTATCTATGGCCGAGAGCGGTTCTTCGGATTTCATCAGGAGTTCAAGCTGATCCTGAGCCCACGACGTGTTCTGCGTTTTTAATGTTTCATAGAGTGCGATGGTTTCTAGACAGAAATGACGGATGTCCTTGAGTTCCAGAGTTTTCAGAACAGCTTTTTTTTTGATTCGGGTGATCCAGAGTTCAAAGAGATCAAGACTCTGCATATGCGGTCTGATGCCCGATAAAATAATGGCTGAAGCTGATTCGATTTCATAAAAACTTTTTTCTGCGAACGTGACAGTTTCAAATGGTTTTGTGTCTGCGATAATAATGCGGGCATTTTCACTGGTTGCAAAAGATTTAATTTTTTCTAAAATTTCGAGCCAGTCCAGATTTTTAACTTCAAATATGTTCATCAGTGTCTTTACCTTTTTTTCTGTAAAAAATAATTAGCGCGATTAAAACCGCAACCCACAGGATCCAATCCAGATATCCGATTCTGGTGTAAAAAGAAAGAGCTGCGTTTTGTCGAAACGGAATGTCGTAAGTGTGGGCCCAGCTTTGATCTATGGGGGAATTTTCCAGCAGCGTTCCGTCGGCAAGAATGGCCGAAGAAATTCCGGTGTTTGTGGATCTCACAAGTGGACGTCGTACTTCAATACCGCGGGCCAGGGTCATGATCTGGTGCTGGTAGGGTTCTGACCACCAGCCGTACCACGAATCATTTGTAACATTGAAAATAATTTGCGCTCCGTTTTTTGCGAGCCCCCGCGAGAAACCGGGATACAGAGAATCATAGCAGATCTGCGGACCCAGCCGGATTGTTTTTTGCTTATAGGCCACTTTTGCCAC
>JAYTFA010000272.1:0-9947 GCA_043734765.1 Pseudobdellovibrio sp.
TTGGCAAAAGCTTTAGGATGAGGCCCATGCGGAAAGCCTGCAGGGTGCATACTCATCATATTGGCGTGTAAATTATCTCGACTGAAAAAGTTTCCTGCGTGATAAAACAAGACTTCATCAAAATCAATATTCTGATGATAAAACGGAACTTTAAGCGCGTCTTCATCTGTTTCAAGAGGACGGGGTAAAAAAGTACAAACCACAAATCCATCCGCCACAAAGGTTGTATGTGCTGACGGCGGCAAATGCACTCGATGAGACGTCATTGGCATCAGGTCATCAATGTGAAGGGTAACCGGAAAGTAATCACCTTTCCAGCCAACAGTATCATAAACACAAGTGTCATATGAAAACTGAGTAACAGCAGCAAGACGTTTAACAAAAATCTCTTTAGATTGCAGCTTCTGATCTTTTTTAAACTGATGAAGCTCATCTAAATTCGGTTTACCGAAGCTCGCAGGATCATAAAAAGCATTTTTGCCGACCATGCCGCGCTCAGGTTCACGATAAGAACTTCTCAGTGACTCAACTATTATAAACTGGGTATTTTCATTGAAAATAAAAGTATGGTGGATTGATTTGGGAATGTTGATGTACGAACCTTTTTTAAATTTCAAAAGTCCATACTCTGTAAGCAGAACTCCGGATCCGACGTGGCAGAAAAAAAGTAAATCGCCGTCTGCATTTCTGAATGAATTCATTTCATTACTGGTTTGATTTAATAAGGTCTGATCGTTCCAGCAGGAATAAATCACCATATCAGAATTAAAAAATAAACGCTGCCACTTGCCAGATTCACACTTCATTTCAACCAGATCAAAAAGGTGCGGTCGTAAAGGCCCTCTGATATTTGTCCACTTGGTAGAAGCCTCAGGTTTGATTAAATGCGAAACCGGGCCAAAGAAACCTTTACGGCCCTGCTCTTCTTCATAAAAACCCGCCGGAATACCTTTGTGGCCCTGAGTTGTGTGCTTACCCTGTGAGTATTGGTACATTTTAATTAATTCCTAACTTATGAAATATAGCCACGTGTTCGTTGATCTGCCTCTATCGCATCAAACAAAGCCTGAAAGTTACCGTCTCCAAAACCATCATGACCTTTTCTTTGTATGACCTCAAAAAAAATGGGTCCAATAACATTTTTTGAAAATATCTGCAGGAGATATCCGTGAGCATCGCCATCAACAAGAATCGCATTTTTCTGCAGGTTATTAATGTCTTCACTCACCTGTGGAAGACGCTCTTTCAGCATCTTGTAGTACGTGTCCGGGGGAGAAGGTAAAAACTCAACCTCGCTCGATTTCAATTTTTCAAGTGTAGATATAATTTGATCAGTTACCATTGCGATATGCTGAATTCCTGAACCTTTATATTCATCAAGATATTCCTGGATTTGAGATTTGCCGTCACTTGGTTCGTTAATCGGAACGGAAAACAAGGAGCAAGGAGAGCGCATAACTTTTGAAATGAGTCCTGTTGATTTACCCTTGATGTCAAAATAGCGGGCCTCACGGAAATTAAATACTTTTGTATAAAAATCGCACCATTTCTGCATTTCACCTTTTGGTACATTGTTGGTAAAATGATCAACAATTTGCAAACCCAGACCAACAGGAAAATTTTGATTGTTGTTTTTTACATTAAATCTTTTTTCATAAAGATCCTCATGGTTGGCTTTATCTATGAAATAAATTAATGAATCACCAATACCATAAACAGCTAAATAAGGGGTGCCGCCCCGTAAACTCTGTCCGGCATCATAGGGCCGGGCCCCTCGCTTAACGGCTGCTTCAAATGCGCGGGTGGCGCTTGCCACTCTGAACCCCGTTGCACAAACACTGGGTCCATGAACTTTTGCAAAACCTGCCGCAAATGTGTCGGGCTCGGTATTAAGAATAAAATTGATATCGCCTTGTCTGAACAATTTGATATCTCTGTTTTCGATTTTTCCGGCTTCAACAAAGCCCAGTTTTTTAAATAATTTTTCAAAATATTGGGCGTCAGTTCCCGTAAACTCTATAAAATCAATACCGTATAGTCCTATCGGGTTTTCTTCTGTTATTTTTGCTTTTGACCAATCCACTGATAAAGACATAAGAACTCCCGTAATATTTGTTAAATCTAGCAACCCTAACCGAACCGGTCAAAAAATGGCTTATATTATGCTTATAGCCAAGGAAATTAATCTAGGTTTTAGTCTGATTATAAAATCTTTTCACTTCGGGATCTGTGATAAATGACTTTGGACTCCAGCGTACGATATGAAGACCGGATGGGTCGCGCAGTCTTGAAAGTGCCACATAAGCATGCCCCGGCTCCCAGAGTGAATCCAGATCGCACCACAATTCATCTAAAGTAGATCCCTGGGATTTATGTATAGTTGTGGCGTAAGCCAGGTTAACCGGAAACTGAATTACGCTGGCTTTTACATTAGCATCGGCATCCAAAAGCGAAAATGAAATTTTTTCGACTTTGACCTCGCGACCTGATTCTTTTTTAACAACCAAGTGATCCGCTTCATAATGCACCAAAGTTCCACGCGTTCCGTTAACCCATCTTTTTTGCATATCGTTCTTTAAAAATAATACTTTACAGCCGACTTTCAGTCTTAACTGGGCCGGCACTGGAGCTGATTTACTCAAAAAATCTATATATTTCTGTTCACCCAAATAGATTGAATCCACAACCAATTCTGTTTCATTAATCTCAGCAAGTTTTTTTTGATTGTAGTCCTCTGATAGATTTCGTCTGGGAAACAGGCGCGTTCCCGGATGATCTTCATCATGATGTTTTGTTCTTTCTTCAAGAAACTCACGCACCCGAGGGGAAAGTATTCCTTCTCGAACATCGGCAAGAATGTTCAAAAAATCAATATTCTGAATTCTTTGATTTAATTTCAGTTCACACGTCTGAAAATCTGAACGTTTCCACGCGTCGTTTAAAAAACACCAATCACGTTTCTGACCGAACTTTGCAACAGGCGGAAGTTGTCCGAAATCACCAACCGCGATGACTCGAAGCCCGCCCCAGGGAAGTGTCGACTCTCGGGCCTGTTGGGCCGCGATTTCAGCTACCATCAAAGCATCTCCGGGAATCATTGAAATTTCATCAATGATAACCCCTTCAACTTTTTTAATTCTTTTCATCGCTGCTTTATTTTGCAGAAGTCTTTGGAGAGTGGCCTGAGTGCCTCCCTCCATAATTCCTAATCCGAAAAAACTATGAAATGTCCGTCCTCCGAGCAGAACGGCTGCTGCACCAGTGCTGGCTAAAATTGGCATTTGCTTGTCATCTTTATTTTTCATGAATTCACGAATTACGTAGCTTTTGCCCGAGCCGGCTCCCCCGGTCAGAAAAATATTCTCACCTGATTCGCACATATCTAGAGCATAAGCCTGCTCTTCCGATAAATGGCTCATTTTTTCTTGTTTTTTATCATTCATAATTCATCTATTTTAATCCTCGGCCTTAAGAATAGCTAGACGAATTGGGTTATCCCTTCAGAATTGCTTGCTGTGACACTGAGCATTCGTATAAAATAATGAGTCTATGCCATACGAATTTAAAATCAAATCAACAAACCCTCATTTTTCCCAGATCGAAGATGTTACTCCGCAAGAAGTTTTAGAGGCCTCAAAAGAATTGAAATTGGTGGATGTTCGCGAAATTACTGAATACTCGGGGGAACTGGGGCATGCACCGGCAACCCAGCTCATCGTGCTTTCCACTTTGCCCGGAAAAATCAGTACTTTGCCGAAAGACAAACCAATTGTTTTTATTTGCCGCTCGGGCGGGCGATCTGCGCAAGCAGCCGCCTATGCAAAATCTGAAGGCTTTTCGCAAGTCTATAACATGATCGGCGGAATGCTCCTTTGGAATCAATTACAACTACCTATAGAAAAATAATTACACAAGAAACAGGGATCGGAGGGCTTCATGCCTCAAAATAAAGTATATGTTAATCGAACACTCAATTTAAAAAGAATCAAATACATCGGTTTGGACATGGATCATACATTGATTCGCTATAACACCGAAAACTTTGAGCGTCTTTCTCATACTACAATCATTCAAAAATTGATTTCGCGAAAAAATTATCCTGAAGTCGTGAGAAAATTGCAGTTTGATTTTAATTTTGCCCTTCGTGGACTGGTTGTCGACAGAAAAAAAGGAAATCTTTTAAAACTCAATCGCTATACTGCCATCCGTAATAGCTTTCACGGTTTGAAACCTTTAGATTTCAAAACCCATCAAAAAGTTTATAAATCCACTTACATTGACTTAAGTAAATCAGACTATCTGGCCATCGATACCAGTTTTTCATACTCGCTGGCTCATGCTTATTCTCAACTGGTTGAATTAAAAGACTCCGAACCTAATCTCAAATTACCTGATTACGGTCAATTAGCCGACGACGTGCTTGATACATTAGATGAAGCTCATCGCGATGGCTCTCTGAAAAATGAAGTCCGAAAAAATCTTTCTCATTACATTATAAAGGATGAAGAAGTCGTAAAAGGATTAGAGAAGTTCAAAAAACACGGAAAAAAAATATTTATTCTCACTAATTCTGACTTTTCGTACTCAAAACTTTTACTGGATTATGCCATTAATCCCTATTTGAAAGAACATAAGTCCTGGGTTGATTTGTTTGAAGTTGTGATTACGCATGCGCAAAAACCCAAGTATTTTTATGAAGATGGAAAATATCTGATTGTAAATCCGAATGACGGCACTATGACCAATCTAGATGACAAATTAGTTCCCGGCGTTTACCAAGGAGGCGGCGCCAGACAGTTTACTGAAAACTTCGGTCTTGATGGCGATGACATTCTTTATATCGGTGATCATATTTATGGGGATATTTTAAGACTCAAAAAAGATTGTAACTGGCGCACGGCCATGATCACTGAAGAGCTGGAAAGCGAAATTAAAAACAATCAAAAGGCCGAACCTATCATGAGTGAAATTGATTCACTCATGAAAAAGAAAGAGCCGCATGAAGAAGAACTCACGGAGTTGATGACCAAAAAAATTGAGAAAACCACTTCTGTAAATGAAAAAAGAATTTCAGAACTGCAGGACAGTATCACTGAAATTGACACCAGCATAAGCCAGTTGATCAAAAAACAGCAATCTCTGTACAACCCGAACTGGGGACAGCTTATGAGAGCCGGTAATGAAGAAAGTTATTTCGCATATCAAATGGAACGTTATGCATGCGTTTATATGAGTAAGATTTCTGATTTATTTGATCTTTCGCCGCGAACTTATTTCAGAGCTCCGCGTAGACCATTAAGCCACGAAGTCTGAAAATTGTTTTAATCTTTTCTTGTGGCCTTTGAGGCCATGAGATTCATTGATGATTTTGATTTCAGATAAATACGTTCAAAAGTTTTTGATTTTTTTGAAAAAGCGATCATCTTTTCCGTTACCCAAGAACTTCTCAATAAATAAAAAAGCGAAAATGCAATAGCCAAAGGTCTCAATGAAAACCAGATTTTCCGGCTCGTGCTGCCCTCAATTTGCCAAACAAATATAAGCATTAAAATGAAACTTAATAAAAACAAAGGTTTAAACAGGTCTTTAAATGCGGATTTAAACGGATGGACATTCGGGCCATTGGGAATCTGCTGCATTACAAAAGCGCTGATTTTGTTTTCACCTATGATGGAAATTTCTTTCTTTTTACTTATGCTATAGATAACAAATACAACCGCAATTGTCAGCTTTAAACCTATCAGTAAAATCAGACCATAAACGAGTGAGCTTGCAATAAATGAATAATCTGTATTCAATTTCAAAATATAAAAATCAACGAGTTTTATGAGATCAAACCCATATATCATAAATAATGTAATTATCGGCTGCGCGAAGGCCCACAGCGAAAGTAAAATGGCTCCTGCAATTTGTCCAAGAATATTCAGACCAACAACAGAAACACAAATCCAGAATAAGAAACCCTGCATGGCTATCGATAACATAGGACCCAGCTTCTGACCCGCGGGAGAAAAAGATTTTAAAATAGCTGCTATTCCTGAAATTTCGAATACTGAGGACTTAGGTAATTTATCTTTGTTAACAGCATTCAGCAAATACGCTAATTGGTTCAATGAAAGCACTTGGCCCGTGAGCGGTATTTTTAAAGCATGACCTATGGAACCTATACAGATTTCAGTGATCGAAAGCTGCGCTGCTCTTTTTATTTCTAAATCGACCGTGCGGTCAGGTTGGCTACTTTCCATTTTGCTTCAATAAAATGATGTAATCTTTTTCGCCGTCTAAATCCATTAAAGCAATTAATGGTTTTGTGGGGTCGCCCGTTAATTTTCTTCTTGCAAACCGTGCCCTATTTACGACAACACAGCCCCAATCTGAAGTTCCGGTCTGGTCCTCCGTGCGACATCCAAAAACCATATTTTTTTCGTCATCACCGGTTGTAGGTAAGTAGGCAAACGAAAAAGTTGCAGGATTGATATTGTATTTTTCCTCTAAATCATGGAGAGGATTTTTTTTCAGTAATGAATTGGTGTAGATCGAGGCTGAAACCAAAATATAGCTGCTGTGAGTTTTTTCCAGCATCTGAAGAGTTTCACCTAATTTATACAAATTTGCTTTTATCCCGATTACGTCTGTAGCCGATAGTTCTGCCAATTCGGCCGCGCTGAGACTCAATTCCTGATCCACTATAATGCTGGCAAACGTATGATGAGCTTTCAGTTGCCGAATCAGAGAACCCGCCAAGGTAAGATGTTCGTTTTTGCCCGGCTCAATGCCTATCCAGTAAAACTCATTCCGACTGATTTTCTGCGATAAATTCTGAACTATACTTTCTCCCAGCTCATTGGTGTCTTGGAAGGAAGTCACTCCCATAATTGCCAAGGTGCCCGGCTGGTCTTCTTTAATTAAATAAACAAAAATACCGACAGACAAGGCAACAACGATTAAAACCCAATAGAATGCAGCATTTGACTTCAGCGAATCCATAAACACTTATTACCATCTTGCATTTTAATTAAAAAGTGATAATTTCGGATTAGAGCAAAGCTCTAATGTAGATTTAGGACCTGATCATCAAGTTTGATTTGAGACAGGTACCGGAGGAAATATGCATACAAATTCATCTGTTTTATTGATTGGTTCCGGTCGTCTAGCTCAAAATCTTCAATATTGGAATAGTTTACTCGAAAATCCTAACAACTTACTACTTTGGGACCGCAATCAGGATCCCCAGCTACTCAAAGTGTATTTGAACAAATCTGGTTGGATTTGGCTGGCAATTTCAGATTCCGCTATCAATTCATTTTACGAAACTTATCTCAGCGAGCTTAATCATAAGATTGTGCACTTTAGCGGTGCCTTGTCTGACAAGCGCCTCTACTGTGCCCATCCTTTGATGAGCTTCACTCATAAACTTTTTGCGGCGGAAACTTATTCCAAAATTCATTTTGTAATCAATGGATTTGAAAATTTAGCCGAAGCTATGCCTAATTTCAAAAATCAATTTACTGTTCTGAACTCCGAAAATAAATCCTATTACCACGCTCTGTGTGTTTTATCCGGTAATTTTCCTCAGTTAATTTGGAATGAGGTTTCGCATAACATGAAGTCTCTGGGGCTGCCTCCCGAAGCTCTTGACCATTATATCAAACAAATTACTGAAAACTATTTAGATTTAAAAGAGAAATCAATCACCGGCCCGCTTGTCCGTAAAGATTATGTAACTATAGAAAAAAATATATCTTCACTGGGTCTATCGGATGCATCAAAGAAATTAAAAAATATCTATGTGGCACTTACGAAAGAGTTTACCTTATGAAAACAATTTTAGATTTTCAAAAGAAAAAGAACAGCAAAGAAAAAATATCAATGGTCACTTGCTACGACTATACATTTGCTAAAATTATTTCAGAAACCCGCATTGACGCTATCCTTGTCGGCGATTCAGCTGCGCAGATTATGCATGGCCAGACCACCACCATCAATATTTCAACAGCCATAATGGCTTTACATACTCAAGCAGTCGCAAGAGGAGCTTCAAATAAATTTTTAGTCGCGGATATGCCTTTTTTAACAACTCGCAAGGGCTTAAAAAACACCATGGACCAAGTGGAAAAATTAATGAAAGCCGGCGCGCAAGCAGTAAAGATTGAAGGCGCTGAAGGGCATATCAGCCTTATCCGCCATATTGTTGAATCCGGTATTCCGGTTATGGGTCATCTTGGCCTGACTCCCCAATCCATACATCAGCTTGGCGGACCGAAAATTCAGGGTAAAGCGCACGAGTCTGCTGAAAAAATGCTTTCCGATGCACTTGATCTGCAAGACGCCGGTTGTTTCAGTTTAGTACTGGAGTGTATACCGAGTGCCTTGGGAAAACGCATTACTGACAAATTAACGATTGCCACAATTGGCATTGGAGCAGGAAATCAAACCGATGGCCAGATACTGGTTCTTCAGGATTTACTGGGAATGAATAAAAATTTTAATCCTAAGTTTTTAAAAAAATATCTGAACGGCCAGGATCTGATTTCCGAAACTCTGAATTCCTATGCAACAGAAGTTCAGAATTCAGAGTTTCCGACGGAAAAAAACAGCTATGAATAATATTAAAATATTTAATTCAATTAAAGAATTTATCCATTACCGGGATTCTCTGGATCAGAATCTTAAAGTAGGTTTAGTACCTACAATGGGTGCTTTACACCAAGGCCATGCTAGCCTGATTAATCGCTGCACCGAAGAAAACGATATCTGCGTATTAAGTGTATTTATTAATCCGACCCAATTTAATAACCCAGAAGATTTAAATAAATACCCTCGTACCTGGGAGCACGACATTAAAATAGCCGGAGAAAACGGCGTTCATGTTATTGTTTCTCCTACTTTTGAAGAAGTTTATCCCGACAACTACAAATATCAACTCAGTGAAAATAACTTCTCTAAGATTCTCTGCGGGGCGCACCGTGAAGGACACTTTGACGGAGTGTTAACCGTGGTGCTCAAACTCTTGCAGATTGTAAATCCGAATAATGCCTATTTCGGTGAAAAAGATTATCAACAGCTGAAATTAATAAAAGATATGGCAAGCGCATTTTTTTTACGTACGCAAATTATTCCCTGTAAAATAGTCCGCGAAACAGATGGACTTGCAATGAGTTCCCGCAATGTCAGACTTTCAGCTGCCGCAAGAAAAAATGCACCTTTTGTTTACAAAACATTACTTGAAGGTTCTGATGCCAAGAGTGCCGGGGCATTTTTAAAATCCAAAGGTATTGAGCTCGAATATTTTGAAGAACACTTTAATCGTCGCTTTATTGCCGCTCATATTGACGGAGTCAGGTTAATTGATAATGTCGAAATTAAATAATAAAAATATTTTAATAATTTTAACCGGCTCCATTGCCTGTTATAAATCCTGTTCAGTGATCTCAAGGTTAAAACAAAAAGGTCACAATTTAAAAGTGGTTCTTTCGCCCAGCAGTCTCGAGTTTATCGGCAAGGCTACAATTGAAGGCTTAACCGGCGAAACTCCGATCACCGATATGTATGCCAGCGGCAATACAATGGACCACATTAATTTAGCCAGGTGGGCCGATCTCGTATTGGTGGCTCCAGCAACTGCCAACTACATTAACAAAATTGCCTATGGCCTCGGGGACGACTTACTGACGACTTTATTTTTAGCCCATGACTTTACGAAACCGTTTTTAATTGCTCCGGCAATGAATACTAAAATGTACTTGCACCCGACCACGCAGGCTTCAATTCAGAAGTTAAGAGCAATGAATATAGAAATTCTTGAAGCTGCCTCCGGCGTTTTGGCTTGCGGCGAAATCGGCTCAGGAAGATTACTCGAGCCCGAGCTCATCTTGGAAGAGATTGAAAAATTTCTGGGTTTAAACAAAATCGGTCCTGTTGCAGATTCTGTTCAAACAAAAAAAATT
>JAYTFA010000273.1:0-3937 GCA_043734765.1 Pseudobdellovibrio sp.
GTGGCAAAAGAAATAGATCCTGAATATTCAAAACTTCTGAAACAGGCTCAGAAAAAAGGCCTGATTATAAGTCCGGTTCTGGTGTTTCTTAATCAAAGCGAAGTTCTTCTCACTAAGCAACTATTGAAATTTATTGAATTATAAAATCTTGAGTT
Source organism: Pseudobdellovibrio sp. (assembly GCA_043734765.1). GTDB lineage: Bacteria > Bdellovibrionota > Bdellovibrionia > Bdellovibrionales > Bdellovibrionaceae > Pseudobdellovibrio. Next base: position 156 of record JAYTFA010000273.1, read on the forward strand.
CAGACAAAAAAAAGAGCCACTCTTGAGAGTGGCTCTTTCCTACGTTCAATTTTACTTGAGATTACTTTAAAGTGCTTAAATGCTGATCGATGATTTCTTTAAAATCCTTGAATGGGTAAGCACCACGAAGAGAAACACCGTTGATAACAAAACCCGGAGTTCCGCTCATATTGAATTTTTTCGCTTCGTCCATATCTGCAGTAATTCGTTTCATTATGCTTTCATCTTTCAGATCAGTAGAAAGCTTTTTCATATCTACACCCAGTTTTTTTGCTGTTTCCGAAAATAATTTCTCGCCTTTGTCTTTCATCTGACCTTGATTTTCAAAAACTGAATCATGAAATTTTTCAGCTTTCTCAGGGCTTTGCTTTGCAATGGCTTCAAAATATTTAGCTGCAGGCATTGCCAGGGGATGGAAATCCAGCGGTAAATGCTTAAATACAATTCTTACTTTTCCGGCATATTCTTTTTCAACTTGCTTCATTGTTTGGTAGCCACGAGAGCAGTACGGACATTGAAAATCAGAGTATTCAAAAATAGTAATCGGAGCATCTTTTTTACCGAAGATAACTCGGCCTTCTTGTAACTCAGGCTTTAACGGGTTTTTAAATTCTTCTTCACGCGATTTCTTTTCGTCGCCCTGCGCTTTGTCGCCGGCTACACGTTGTGCATCTTGTGCCGCTTTGTTTACAACTTCAATAAATTTAGCAGGATCTTTTTCGATCGCTACAAAAACAATTGAGGGGTCTTTTTCAATCGCTTCTTTAAGTTGTTTTGCAGTAGGTGCACATGACGCTAATGTCAAAGCAGCCAATACAAAAGTAATTGTTGATAATATACGTGTGGTTTTCAAAAGGGGCCTCCGTGTTCGGTTTGTTTCTTAATTTGCCTCAATAGTCTGTCATAAGACCTGTATAAAACGAAATTCTTTTTTCAGAGCTGGTTGTTTGTATATGCAATGTGCCAGCCGGAGGTCTAGCTTCCGAATTTAGATATTCAACGCAACTGATAAAATTAGCTAGTATAGGAACATGATCAAACGCATGTTAAAATTAATTTGTGCCTTAACTGTAATTCAGTTGCTTCTTTTTTCCTGTGCTACGCCGCCGCAATTACAAATGAGCGAATCTAAATTGGAGTATCCCTATACAAAACTCAAGCTGTTGGATTTAGAGCAGATGTTTGAAATTATTCAGGGTAAAATGAAGCAATATAAAAAAACCAATAATGAAGAGTTTTTACTGGAATCCATAAAAATCTGCCTTTCGAGACCCGATGGAGACGGCTTAGTTGAGAAAATAATCGACAATATACGCTTTAGTCTGGATGAGAATGACAAATGGGAGAAGGCGTTGGAAAAAGTTGTTCAACAGTCCATCTCTGAGCTCAGGCTCGAAACTACGGCCGGTGAGGACCAACTGACCTACTTGATATTACTTGAGAACCTGGTGTCGGAACTAAAGCCCGAATTTATCCGCCAGTACCAAAGTCCTAAGTTTGAAACCAAACTCATTCAGAGCATTGCGGACGCACGAATTACCGTTTCGAAAGCCGCCACTACAGAAAGCCGTTTGAATCTCATGACTTCTCAAAAGTCTCCTTCAAGTATGGCGCAGACTTTAATTAATGAAAAAAATCAGAAGCTGAATATCAAGTAAATCCCGGATCACCAGACTAAAATCAAGTTTGCAGAATTATATCTGTTTCGTCTCAATCTGACTCAAGTTTTTTATTTTTTCCTCCGAAGAGTTAATTAATAAAGCCATGAATGGCGATTAACTAACCAGGAGGTTCTCATGTTTATTCAAGGAAATTTACAAGCCGTATTCGATGCTTTGTACAGCGTCGGCGCGATTGATCCCGTACTTGGAATGGACTGGGAAGAAATAAATTCAGAAATGAGTAACTCCCCGCAATTGGTTAATCGAGCCTGCGCCTCTATCAATGCGTGCGCCAGTAATCCGGCTTTATTAATTGAAGTTTTAAAAACATTAGAACCGAAACTATTAAATTTTGTTGCTTTGGAGGTTGCTCGTGAATTCTGCGAATTTCAAGACCGTAAAGAACTTCACTGATAATCTGTTACCTAATTTTGCAAGAGGACTTCTATTTGCTTTCTTCTTTTTTGTGCAGGTGACCGTGCATGCTCAAAATAAAGAAGAGATCACTGTGCCGAAATCGGATACAAAAATTATTGCACCGACAACTGCGGTTATTACAAAACCTACGGAGATGAGTGCAAAACAGAAAGACGATGAAATCCTGCAGGCTATACGTAAAGCGGTTCAACCGCTGGAGCCCACTAAAGAAATCGTAATTTTAAATACGGAAACCGGGTTTATTCCGGAAAAAATCAGAGTTAAAAAAGGTGAAGCTTACAAGGTTCATGTGGTTAACCTGAACATGAAAGAAAAAAATGTAAGTTTTTTAATGGATTCTTTTACGCAATCTCACAATACGGTTTTCGGTATTAGAAAATCATTTAATATCGAGCCGCAAATTGAAGGCGTTTACTCCTTTCAATGCCCGGAAACAGGTGTTCAGGGACAATTGATTGTAGTTAAAGATACAGATTCGACGCACAAGATAGCCTCGGATCCAGAAAAGTAAATGACATTTTAAGTTTTAAATGAATTTGATGGGGATCTATGTCTGAAGAAAATTCAAATTTTAAAGAAGTAATCGAACGGGCTCTGGGGCCTGTTCAAGAGTTTTTGAAAGACCCCGGAGTTTCGGAAGTTCTGATCAATGGACCAAATCAGATTTTCGTGGAGCGTAAAGGTAAGTTAGAGTTAACCAACGCTAAATTTCCTGATGAAGATAATTTACAGGCGGCTATCAATACGATTGCGCAATCTGTGGGTCGTCGAATTAGCAAAGACGAGCCCCGACTTGATGCGCGCTTGCCGATCATCGAAGGATCGCCGGCCAGCGGATCCCGTATTGCGGCGGTTCTGCCGCCGATTTCACGTCAGGGCACAGTCATCAGTATCCGTAAATTTACAGCTACAAAACTTTCGCCCGCTGATTATATTAAGTGGGGAACGATTACTCAGGATGCATGGATGTTCGTCGATCTTTGCATGTTTCTCGGAAAAAACCTGATTGTCAGCGGCGGTACGGGGTCCGGCAAAACAACTCTGCTGAGTATGCTGTGTTCGCGTATCCCTAAAGGCCAGCGTATTCTTGTGATCGAAGATTCTTCTGAATTACAGATCGATTATGAACATGTGGTACGCTTTGAAACACGACAGGCCGACATCATGGGCAAAGGCGAAGTTACAATTAAAGATTTGTTAAAAAGTGCGCTGCGATTAAGGCCGGACCGTATTATCGTCGGTGAGGTTCGCGGAAGTGAGGCACTTGAGTTGATCAGTGCAATGAATACAGGTCACAAGGGTAGTATGGGAACAGTTCACGCGAACACCCCGGAAGATGCCATTGTTCGTCTTGAGGCCCTGGCCGCCGGCGGCGATGCGAAAATCAGTGAAAAAGCCCTAACTTCCCAAGTGGGTTCAGCCATCGAAATTATAATTCAGATTTCAAGATACTCTGACGGTTCCAGAAAAATCGGTACCATTTCAGAAGTTCGCGGTGTTGACGAGAAGAATAAATATATCGTCGTACCGATTTTTGATATTGTAAAATTAACCCGCCGGGCAGATGGAACTCTTGAGGGCGGAATTCAGGCAACCGGAAATATTCCATCTTTTTATCAGGAAATTATTGATAATAAAATTAATTTTCCACTTACTAAATTTCAGAAAGTTAAGGTCGCATAA
>JAYTFA010000274.1:0-5149 GCA_043734765.1 Pseudobdellovibrio sp.
GCTGCTGCTTTGTAAGTCATGCCTTTTGAAAGTCTTAAAACATCAACAAGCGCCTCTTCTTCCGATTGATAATTCCACATTCTTGTTCCACCGAGGGCCGGACCTAAGGATGTGTTATGAATTGCAATGATAGCTTTTAAACCAACATTTTTATCCTGGCAGAAAATAACTTGTTCATGATCACCATATTTTTCAATGACTTCGAACGGACCCATGGAATTCTCCTTGTGTGATTCTGTAAAATGAGAGCACACAGAGTGTGTCTTTTTAACAAAAAAAACCAGCAGTTACACTTTGCGAAACAAAGAATTATTATTTTCTTGATTTAAGAGATAACTCTTGAAATTCGAGTTGAACATTTTTGAGATTCTTAGCCAGCATCGGCAGTTTAATTTTTTTGGAAGTTTTATCTAAACTCAGATAGATTCGATGAGGTTTATATGAGCTTTTCTGCCCTTCGAACGTGCAATCAAGTGCAAGCCACGCTTCGATGGAGGGCTTGCCCCGATATTGTACTTTGCGGAACAGCGATGAAAAACTGCAAACAGGAACTGTGCTTTTTGAGCTGGCTTTAAGCTTTGCCCCCATAGGTCCGGTAAAATCATATTCTTCCTGCAAGTCGCCGGTTGCGAACATTTTTACCGAGATATTCTCAATCGGCGTTAAAGTAGGAGTGTTTTTGGCATGGGCTGAACCTATGCTGAATGCAAAACTCGCCGCAAAGAGCACAATTCTAATCCTCATTGTGCATCTTTGAGCTCATCACCCAGAATTTGGAACTGTTTTTCTTCCATAAGAATGAGCTTTTGCAACTGAGTTGTTTTTACCGATGCTAGTAGCGTCGACGGAACCAGGACCTGATCCGTACTTACAACTAAAATTTCATGTGCCTTTGTGGCCTGGGTTCCGCTGATTTCAATAGTTTCGATATTGTCTTCATTTAATGAAAGGTGGATCTCTTTTTGCGCTTTAGATTGCTGTTGAATTAGCGAGTTGAAATCGGCAATTTTAGCCATCAACGACTGTGTAAAAACCAGAGTAAATGTAATAACTAAAATTTTCATAATTTGTTCCTTTTATAATTACCACACTGGATTAAAGCAAGGCGGATGCCAGCTTAAACTGAATAGAATGAACTTCCCCCGCTTTCGGGTGTTTAACAACTAAACACCAGGTGACATTAATCTCCTGATAAGTTACTCCTTTTCAATGCATAAATTATTTGTAACTCAAATCTATCAGGCTCGGCTTTTAAGCGATCTTGCAGACCTTAAAAAAGAGATTTTTCAAATACAAAAAGCGGATGTTAAAGGCCAGCAATGGTCAAAACTGAATTATAAAAACGGCTATACTTCTTATGGCTCCTGGGATCAGTTGCAACGGATGTCCTCAACCTTTCAGACGCTTGAAAAAAAGATTGATTCCCATGTTCTCAAGTTTGCCAAATCTCTGGATTTTGCCGTTAAAAAGTCCGACCTCAGAATGAATTCCATTTGGGTTAATATCATGCCGGAAGGGGCTCTTCATACGTCTCATATCCACCCTCAGTCTGTTATCAGCGGATCCTACTATATTGATGTTCCAACGGCCGCAAGTGCCCTTAAATTTGAAGATCCACGATTAGGCTTTTTTATGAACACCCCCGGGGTTAAACCAAAGGCAAAAAAAACGAATATGCGTTTTTTTTCGCTGAAGCCCAAGGCCGGAGAACTGGTTTTATTCGAAAGCTGGCTTAAACATGAAGTGCCGCTAAACCAGAGCAAAAAGCCCCGAATAAGTATCAGCTTTAATTATGGTTGGGCTTGACCGCTAAGGCCACTCTGCTGTACGGTCTCCACTTATGAAAATTCGTTTAAATGAAATACCTGAAATAGGTCGCAATTACATATTTAACCGCCAAACCGCTGAATTGAATACGGTTTTAGAAGATCTTATCAAAAACAACTCTTATGATGTTAATTTTGATATTAAACCGCTGAATTCTAAAGACTTTACGGTCACAGGCACCATTTTAACTCAAACTCATGAGCAATGTTCCAGATGTGCTGAGGATTTTGATCTGCTCATCGACAAGAAAATTCGTGAAATATTAATCCCGAATCAAGAAGACGACAGAACCGGTAAATATGCAAAAAGTTCAACCACTTTGGTCACTGCTGATTCGGAAGAGACCAATATGTCCGTAACCGAGTATTCAAAGTCAGAGTTTGATCTGGGAGAATTTCTCCATGAAGCTATTGCACTTGAAGTGCCGTTCAACCCTTTTTGTACAAGTTGTAAAAAATTAAGAAATGACCAGCCTTTTGTTTATGATGAGAAAATGGGCGAAGAAGAAAAGCCGAACCCATTTAAAGCCCTAAAAGGCATAAAACTGAATTAAGCCATTGATTTTATTTAACGATTGAAGCATAAATTAAACCCTTTACGGAGGATGAAATGCCAACACCTAAGAAGAAAACATCGAAATCGCGACGCGATATGAGACGTTCACATGACGGATTAGCTATCCCAGCGATGGCTATTGATAAAAAATCTGGAGAATTAGTTCGCCCTCACCGTGCTTTTAAAGCTGCGGATGGAGCACTTCACTATAGGGGTAAACAAATCAGCGCATCTAAATCTAAGTAATTAGAATTAGATGTTGGTTTGAATATGTATAGAAGTAAAGTTGCGGGAATAGGTTCTTTCTTACCTGAAAAGGTATTAACCAATTACGATCTTGAAAAAATGGTCGAGACCTCTCACGACTGGATTTTTCAACGCACCGGCATTGAAAAGCGACATGTTGTGGCTGACGATGAAGGCACATCTGATATGTGTGTTCGTGCGGCTAACAATGCGCTGGCTGATGCAAAAATGACGATCGATCAAATTGAAATGATTGTTGTCTGTACTTTATCCGGTGATTACAAAATGCCGGCTACAGCCTGCTTAGTTCAAACTAAACTAGGCGCAAAAAATATAATGTCTTTTGATCTGAATGCAGCTTGCTCAGGATTCCTTTACGGACTGCATGTTGTAGATCAGTTTATTAAAACCGGAGCCTATAAAAATATTCTCGTTATCGGAGCTGAAAGTCTGACTCGCATTCTTAATTATAAGGACCGAGAGACCTGCATTTTATTCGGCGACGGTGCCGGTGCTTTTATTATGACCCGCGCTGAAGAATCTGAAAAAAATATTCTGCTCACCGCTCATGCCCATGCTGAAGGTTCACTTTATGATTTACTCTGGGCGAAAAGTGGAGGAACCCGTCATCCTTTCTCTCAGCAGGTTTTAGATGAAGGCTCGCAATACATGATCATGAAAGGCAAAGAGATTTTCAAAAATGCCACTCGTGCTATGGCTGCATGCTGCAAAGAAGCCCTGGAAGCAACTTCAACAAAAGTAGAAGATATCGATTGGATTGTGCCCCATCAGGCCAACATGAGAATCACTGAAGCCGTATCCAATTATTTCGATTTTCCGATGGCTAAAATCATTTCTACAGTTCATGAGACCGGCAACACTTCGGCCGCCTCAATACCGATCGCGTTTGATATAGCTTACCGAGATGGACGTCTTAAACGTGGTCAGTTGATACTTTTAACCGGCTTCGGGGCCGGATTAACTTCTGGTTCAGCTTTACTAAGATTTTAAAATAAGTGAGTAAAATTATGAATGCTTTTTTATTTCCAGGCCAAGGAACACAAACTCCGGGAATGGGCTCTTTTCTTTATGACAATTTTAAAACTGCTCAATTAACTTTTGAAGAAGCTTCTGATGCTATCAGTTTAGATATCAAAAAGTTATGTTTCACAGGAACCGTTGAAGAATTAGGTCTTACTGAAAACACGCAGCCTGCTCTCCTGACAGTCTCCACTGCAACAGCAAGAGTTCTATCTAAAGACCTGGGACTAAAAGCTTCGGTTACAGCCGGGCACTCAATAGGAGAATATGCGAGCTGTGTTTACGGACATGTTTTGAATTTCAAAGATGCAGCTCGTGCGGTAAGAGTGCGCGGACAAGCTATGCAATCTGCGGTTCCGGTTGGCCAAGGCGGAATGACAGCGGTATTGGGTTTGAGCGAAGAACAGGTGCAGTTTTTGTGTGACTGGGCCGTGAAAAATTCGGACTACTCCCCCCTCTCGCCTGCTAATTACAATTGCAACGGTCAAATTGTTATCAGCGGAAATATAAAAGCGCTCGATTGGCTCAAAGCCAATTTTAAACCGGAAATGCTGCCGGGCGAGTCCAAACGGGCAAAATTAATCCCATTACAGGTTTCCGCACCCTTTCACTGTGCCATGATGAAGCCCGCACAGGAAAAAATGCAGTCCTTTTTAAGAGACATTCACTTTGCAAATTCAATGGTTAAAATCATTCAAAACATAAATGCTGAAGTCGAAATGGATGGCAATCATATAAAGGAAAACTTGATCGAGCAGGTTTCCGCTCCGGTTAAGTGGACCCAGAGTATGGAAACCTTAAAATCACTGGGAATCTCCAATTGCATTGAAGTGGGTCATGGCAGTGTTTTAAAAGGTCTTTTGAAAAAAATTGATGCGGATTTTTTCAAGGTGTATACAACCTCAAGCTTAGAGGACTTAAAATTTTTAGAAAAGTTGTCGGTGACAAATAAATAATGAATCTTAAAATCTTTTTTTTTATTCTTCTATCAGCCTCATTCACTAAAGTCAGTGTTCTTAGCGCCGCAGAATCCAACAGTCGTGCTGAGTATGTCCTGACCGGCACTCTTCCGCAAATGCGTTTGAATCTAAACCGCGAACTGGAACTGGTTTTTGCCCGCGATAAGATCGCAGTGGTCTCTTTTGCAGAAAACAAAATCAAGCAAATTGAAATCGGCATGAAAAAAAGCGATTCTACTTGCGAGCAAGTCGTTTCAAAAATAAAATGTAAAATGAAAATGTGGTTCAATTTTTACAATTTTCAGCCTATTTGGAAAACACACCCGGACGCTAAAAAAATCGGAAAAGTTCTAACTAACAATAGCGGGGGCACCATCACCACGGTTTTTGTCACGGATTGGTCCCTGAAATTTATGAAACCGCAAAATCCGATTTATTTATTTTCTGAAGGAATTCAAGGTGCCGAGCCCATTCAAATATCCTGTGAAAATATGAAATGGCTGGGCACAACCGATAAAATC
>JAYTFA010000275.1:0-1613 GCA_043734765.1 Pseudobdellovibrio sp.
CAAATTTGATTCAATATTACGGAGCCTGGAATTTCAACCGTTTGATCACGACTTTTTAAAAAGTCGGCTATGGATTTCACTGTAACTTGACCTTCCGGCTTTCCAATTTGAAAAAACTCAAGTAACTCAAAAGGTAATGTAATGTACTTCTCTGATAACATGTCCAGAATCAAACTCATCAAATTCCTCCGCAAGAATACATTAGTGAACCTGTGGAACCACAGGTTCCACAAAAACTGACTTAAGTATATGATATTATTGCACTTTGGTATGATGAAATTGGTTGCGGGGGCAGGATTTGAACCTACGACCTTCGGGTTATGAGCCCGACGAGCTACCGGGCTGCTCCACCCCGCGACAGATATTTGTGTCTGTAAACTAAAGCCTGAACTCAAAAATGTCCAGCGTTTATAATCAGGATCGCAGGATATAATCGCAAAGCAGCTTAATTTGTACGCAAAGTACTAATTTACCTCTGATTATTTAGTTAAATTTACAGATAAATTTTGTAATATCAGTTTATGAAACTAAAAATTGTTATTTTGCTTTCTCTGAGCTCCCTACTTATCTACTGCACCAGCACCGGCAGCAATGCCAACCGGGACTGTCATGAAGTAGCTCAGCATTTAGAATCCCCTGACAAGTTTTCAGTGGACGTTAGCCGTTACGGCACAGCTTCTGATAAAAACCTGCTACTCATGCCGCCTACCGGTGGCGAAAATTTTATTGATCGAAGTTATGCTTCGAAATTTTGTAAGGCTGGCTATCAGGTTTTTATACTGAAAAATTGGACCAATCAGACTGAAGAAAAAAGTATTGATCTGGGTTTGCATCAGAGATTTTACGAGCGCTCTGAAAAAGCCATTACCTTGGTGCTAGGCGAGGTTAAGCAAGGTTTTATCGGTTTATTAGGCACAAGTGTTGGGGCTTTGCATTCGGCGGTGGCTGCAAGCCTGCAGGACAGAATCAGTGCGGTGTTTATTATTGCCGGTGGTGCACCTTTGGCTGAGGTTATTGTAAACTCGGATCAAGAGGCGATGACCACCTTGGCCGAAAATCGCAGAAAAGCTTTTGGTTTTAAGTCCAAGGCTGAATATTTAGCGGCTTTAGCTCCCATGATTAAACTTGAACCGATGAAACTGGGTGAGGGTTTTAAAACCAAGAAGCTAGGAATGATCGTGGCCCTTGAAGACACCACCGTACCTACGCAAATGCAGAAAAATTTGATGAACTACTGGCAACCGCAACTGATTATTGAAAAACATAATGGCCACTTCTGGGCCATTATTAATTCGTGGTTGCACAATGCGGATGAAATTTTAGATTTTTTTGAAACGGCGTTTAAGCACTCTTAAGGATGGATTGTAGATCCACAAGAAAATCGGAATTGTCGAAAGTAACCGAATAATCGGATTGCAAATGAGAGATCATTTCAACAAGTCTGCCGTTAGAGCGGTGGATAGCACTGACCACTTCTGATGAAAAGGAAATTTCATTACTCTGAAGCTTAAGCACCAGATTTTCAAGTTTATTAGAGAGTTCGGCCACGTCTTTAAACCCTACCGAAAGAGACCCGCCTTTAAGGTTGTGAGCCATAAAGAACATTTTGCTAA
>JAYTFA010000276.1:0-4826 GCA_043734765.1 Pseudobdellovibrio sp.
CAACAATTGCAGAAATTGATCAATTACACAAAAAACAATGAAAGTTCGGCCGGTGCGATTGTGGGCGGATATGGCGAAATCTCCTACAACGGCTATTCAAACAACAGCAGTCGAAACCAAATGGATCTGAAACGATTCGTGTTGTCGATCAATAAAACCTTTAACGAAAAACTGAGTTTTAACGGTGAAGCCGAATGGGAGCACGCTATCACCAGTGCGGGTGACAAAGGGGAAGCCGGGATAGAGCAGGCTTATCTTAATTATCAGGTTTCGCAATCTCTTAATCTTAAAGTGGGATTGTTTCTGATGCCGTTCGGGTTTCTAAATGAATCACATGAACCGCCGGTATTTTACGGCGTTGAACGAAATGATGTTGAAACAAGAATTATTCCTGCTACGTGGCGCGAAGGCGGTATCAGCCTAGCCGGAACTACCGACTCTAATTTTGACTGGAGTGTGGGAGTTGTAACGGGCTTTGATGTAGCTAAATTCGAGAATCAGAGTAAGCCACTGGGGACCATTCATCAGGAATTGCAATTAGCAAAAGCCAGGGATCTTTCTTACTTCGCAACCCTGAATTACAAGGTGCCGGGCTTTATTGCCGGGGTTGATATTTTTGCGGGAAAATCCGTTCAGGGCGATGCCGACTTTATTGCTGATCCCACCAAACCTAGTTTTGCAGGGCTCAGCGGATTAATCACGTTGGCCGACGTGCACACCCGTTATCAGCAGAATGGTTGGGATGTACAGGCTTTACTGGCAAAAGGAACTGTAGGCGATGCCGATCAGATAGATCAGGTGATTCAAGCTTACAATATTGCAAATGCCAAAAGTCTGGCATTTGTTCCTTCTGAGTTTTATGGATGGTTTGTGCAAACTGCTTATGAATTTAGGTTGAGTCACGAGGCCACGTTTGCACCATTTGCTAGATATGAAGCCTTCAATACTCAGTCGAAAGTTCCGACTGGTTTCACGGCAAGCGCAGCTAACACAGATCGTGTTACCACTGCTGGTGTTTCCTATAAGCCAATTACGCAAGTGGTGTTCAAAGCAGATTACCAGAATTACAATGATAACTCTGCAAGCAATCGCTTCAACTTAGGAATGGGATACATGTTTTAGTTTTTATAAAACGTTCAATACGACCTCTTTGCGTTCACTTCTGACCCATCGACAGTTAAGAAACGCGTTGAAATTAAAATAGATTGTGAGCTCAATCCAAACTCATTAAATTGTTTCAAACAGATCAAAACCAAAAACTTTCAAGGGAGAAATTTATGCCTTTTATTCAGGTCGGACACGAAAATTCCAATAAAATTAATTTATATTATGAAGATCATGGATCCGGTGATCCTATTGTTTTAATCCATGGCTGGCCACTGAGTGGTCGCTCTTGGGAAAAGCAGGTGTCGGTGTTTTTAGAGGCCGGTCATCGAGTGATCACATATGATCGCCGGGGTTTCGGCAGCTCAAGCCAGCCGACAATCGGCTATGACTACGACACCCTTGCCAAAGACCTGGACACCATCATGACCACTCTGGATTTGAAAAATGTAACCTTGATTGGTTTTTCAATGGGAGGCGGCGAAGTGGCGCGGTACCTGGGAACTTACGGATCAGAACGCGTAAAAAAAGCGGTGTTTATTTCTGCAATTACCCCGTTTTTATTGAAGACGTCTGACAATCCGAATGGCGTGGGACCTGAGGTTTTTGATGGGATTCAAAAGAGCGTTACTGAGGACCGCCCGGCGTTTCTAGCAGGATTTTTTGCAAATTTTTTCAATGAAGATGTGCTTAAAGATAAATTCATCAGTCCTGAAGCTATTCAGAATTGCTGGAATACAGCTGTGGGGGCATCGCCGACCGGTACCTTTGAATGTGTCGGCGCCTGGAAAACTGATTTCAGAAAAGACATCGCAAAAATCGATATTCCGGTTCTAATCGTACATGGGGATGCGGATCGGATCGTTCCGTTTGAAGCATCAGGAAAAAATATGCAGGCTCTTATTAAGGGAAGTAAGTCAGTGGTTATAAAAGGCGGATGCCACGGTCTTAACTGGACCCATTCCGAAAAATTAAATAGCGAGCTTTTAGATTTTTTAGCTGAAGGTGAGCTTATCGAGAATTACGCAGTACGCGGAAAAAAACCGGCCACCGGAGAAACTACAGTGCGAAACAACTAAGGCGAAACAAAGTTTGATCCGGGGGGCCCGCCGGATCAATTTAGGACACCCAGTTAATTTGAAAATACGTCCAGAGTTTTGACGATGTTCAAAAGCTCACACACTTTTCTTATAATGGGATTTTTGATCTTCGAATTCGTTGGTAAATTCAACAGCTTAGGGGCTGCTTCAACATGAGATATGGATTTATTTTTGCAGTTTAAAAGAGCATGACGATAAAAAAATTAAGCTCAGTAAATTTAGTAATGGGATTTTTTCTGCTAACAAGTTGTGGTATTAAAAATTTCACGACAGAAAGTCTCAAAGCCAATTCGCAACTGATTGAAACGAAAGATCCGGTTCCCGCACCATCACCTGTCACGCCGATAGCTGTGGTCGAACCTGTTGCCAGCAAAGTCGTAACTGTTAATTCAGGAATTTTTTCAGTTTCCGGATATGTAACAAAAGCCACTGTTGCTGCGGGGCAAATTCAGACAGCAAGGGTCAGCATAACCGCAGATTCGGCTATCAGTTCTCTTATTGTAGGCATTAAATATCTAGATGCCAATGGCAACTTCCTTTTTGAGAAGGCGCAATCGGAAGTAAATTTTGTAGCCGGGCAGGCAAAAAGTTTTTCTCTTGATTTTGCACTCCGCGGTGATGCGCCGGCGGGAACCTACACAATCGCTGTAGGAATCTGGAGTGCTAATTACGCAAGTACAGTGTTGTATCAGTCGAATATTCCGAGCTATCAGGTAAGCTCTATTCTTTTAATCCCGAAAATTAATTCTCCGATGCCGGTGAATAATTTAAATATGATTTCTGGTGTGGATGAGTTTTTATATAGCGGCGCTTACTTCGTACAGAACAATATGTGGGGAATCCAGGGTTTGCCTGCGGGTTCGTACTATGAAAATTCGGGAATAGGGCCATTAACTTCCGGAAATTCGATATCCGCACGCTGGAACTGGCAGTTTCCGAACGGTCCCAATGAAGTGAAGGGTTATCCTGCAATTGGCTTCGGACAGAAGCCAGGCCAGTATTCCACTCCGGGATCCGGCTTACCGAAGCAAGTTGATAGCATTAAGTCGGCAACTTCAAGTTGGGATACGCAGGCCGCTTACACCGGTAAAGGTCAATTGACCTTCGATTTGTGGTTAACCCGTGATGGAGCCAAGTATTCAAATTTCCCGAATACTCCGATTACTCACGAAATAATGCTCACTGTGGATTCTTTCGGAGGCTATGGCGAAAGCCGCAATCCGGGTTGGTATTTTTCTAGTACGATCATCGACGGTATAACTTACCGAGTTTGGAAAGCAGATAATTTCGGTTTAGGCTGGAGATTTATTGTTCTGCAAATGGTAAATCCAACGAGTATGATAAAAGGTTCGATCAACTTTAAAAATATATTTGTCTACCTGAAATCAGCCGGACTTATTACCGGACAAGAGTATCTGTCTTCCATCGAGTTCGGTAACGAAATGGAAGAAGGCACCGGTGATGTTCTGGTAAAGGATTTTAAAGCGGAGGTCCGCTAAAATACTTACTCTAAAACAATAACGCCGGATTGGTTCTTAACTAACACGCCGGAAATGGGATCGCCCACATCAAATGCGCAATCGTGGCCGGATTTCATTCCTACTTCTATTCCCTGACTTAATTCACCGACAAATAACGGGCAAACGTAGCTCGGGTTAAATTGCTGAATTTCCGAAATCTGAACAAGGCATGATGACAGCCCAGATTTTTGAGTAGCACTGACTTTAGCGATAATCTGCGCTTCTTGTTGACAGCCTTCTTGAGCAGATCCGATAGAAGCTAATAATAAAGTTGCAGCGAAAGATATTGATAATAAAAAAACATTTTGTTTGTTCATATTATTCCTTTCAAAGAATTTTTTTGTTATACACGCTTTTCTCCGGAATTCCTTATTTTTATCAGTCTTAACAGAATCCTGATGCTAGTTTGCCAATATCTGAACATTTTTCCAAAAAATGAGCAGTTTGATCCGAAATTTATTCATTTCCCAGAACAATTAAAAGATCCTGGCCGAATTTCTCGAGTTTGGCTTCGCCAATTCCGTAAATATTACCTAGTTCATCTAAACTGCGCGGATTTTTTCGGGCTAAATCCTTTAGCGTCTGATCGCTGAAAATAACAAAAGCGGGGATATCCAGCTCAGAGGCTTTGGCTTTTCGCCAGCTGCGCAGATCCTGAAACCTGAATTCTTCAAGCGCATTCAATTTTTCGGCAGGCGGTTGATTTTTAGAACTTTTTCTTTTTAAAACAGCAGAAACTTTAGCTTCAACTACAGGTTGTGAAATTTTTCGGGCCGACTCAGGAGCACAAACATCGCAGTGGCCACACCGGCGGATACGCTGCGAATCTTTATAGTAGGTTAATATTTCGGAGTGCCGGCACTCGCCACCTTCCGAGTAGCTGATCAAAGAATCCAGATTGCGCCATTTGGCATCTTTGATGGCTTTTGGGGCCGTGGAGTTCTGAATAAAATAAGACTGCAGGCCCTTATCTTTTTTTGAATAGAGCATTAAGCAGGTTGAATCCCCGCCATCGCGTCCCGCACGGCCCATTTCCTGATAAAGTGAATCAATATTGGCCGGCATCTGGAAGTGGATGACCAGTCGTACATCCGGCTGATCT
>JAYTFA010000277.1:0-3705 GCA_043734765.1 Pseudobdellovibrio sp.
GCGAATTCCGTTTCCAACACTGTCTCGGCCTATATCGTTAACGCTAACACTGGGGCCTTAACTAGTATAGGGGACGTGACTACAGGGAATCGTCCCATTTCCGTTACAGTCGACCCCAGCGGCAAGTTCGTGTATGTCGCGAATTTCAACTCCAACACTGTCTCCGCCTATACCGTTGACGCTAACACTGGGGCCTTAACTCATATCGGGGACATGACTACAGGGGGAGGCCCACGTTCCATTGTCACCACTGGTGCGGCCCAGTGACTCTGCTGATTTTGTCGTTAGGTGGAAGCCATCCGCAAAAAAAATTAGGAATTTTTTGATCCATATTTCCATCGGATGATAATTTTAGAAAGTTTGCCAATGTTAAACGAGGGCTACCGTTTTTACACTACAACACGATCTGACCGCTCACGACTAACCGTTATCCAATGCAGACCACCAAGTATTCAATTTTGCATCCGCAGGGTAATATTTCATTAATAACTCTAAATTGAATTTTAAATCTTTTTTTTGAACAGCATCAATATTTTTGTAGTGCTGCATTATAAAGTCAAATCTTCGATATTCACTGTTATAAAATCTCTTGATTATATGAATGTTCCAACCTCGCCCCTGTTGTAATGCTGATTCTAGCCAAGAATAATCATTCCAGATGCTGCCGGATTTATGAATGTATTCTGCTTGTGTGGGCACAGCATCCACGGGCATCAACTTATTTGTAAAGCCTATTGGAAGCTCATAATAGTATTTGCGCCAATCTTCAGTCATTACCGGATTGCGAGGCCCTGTGAAAATTGAGTGGTGAGAAATATTCTCTAGAATAAACAAAGAAGCTCTCTGGTTAATCGGTGCCTCTTGCATGTGAAAATTAAGCTCCGGATAAAGATTGTTGAGAATTTTCGGATACCAAGGGTAGGAAAGTCGAGACTGTGAGACAATTTTCACATCTGGGCGCAACCCCTCGCAAATCTGCATATAAGTGGCAGTAAAAACATCGAGGTCACCGTAAACTAAAAGAATCCCTTCTTTGTCCACTCCCGAAAGAAGAATTCTTGCAAAATCGCGATAAAGCCAATTCCTACTTTGATCGTTTTTTTGATAATTCATTGCTAACTGAACAATAACCAAAACAGATAAAATCGCAACCAGAATTCGACTTTTATTATTTGTGAAAACTTCTTTATAGAGAAATTCAAAACTCGCCGCCACTAAAACGTACAATAATAAATAAGGAAGCAACCAGAACCTTTGAAGCACACTCAGATATATAGGATCCTCAATATTTATTTCAGCCAGGTTATGAAAAATAATAATATAACTAATAAACGCTAGCAGTATCCACAAAAATGGACTGAGCCAATTAAAATCCTTCAATCGGCTCCAACCCGAAATTAATAACAGCGGTAGCAGAATGAATAACGACTCATATTGAATAGTAATAATAAATTCAGCTATATTTTTTAGAAAGTAACTCCCCTCATATTGAGGACCAAGTTTTAATAAACCGTAATCAAGCCGTAGAATGTGGTGAAATAAATCAGCTAAATCTTGAACCCCCCCCCATGAAAGTAATGTCCAGTTATTTCCAAATATAAATAACAGAGCATAAGGGCTAAGTCCGAGGATAAACATCATACTGGCTTTTAACATGATTAAGGAATTTATTTTTCTTTGCAAAAATAAACCTGCCCAAATCAATAACGGTAGTGCAACAAAAATAAACGTATGATGGTGAGCCAGGCCGAGTCCGGTCACCAAAGACATAAATAGAAAATATCTCGGTAATTTCGTACGTGATAGTGCAAGAGTTAAATATAAAAATACTGATAGAAGTAACTGATTTAAAGCAAAAACTTCGGTTACTAATGCGTATCGCCAGATCAATGTAGAAAATCCATAAAGCAGGGCTAACAATAGGGACGTCCAGGATCTTTTAATCACGAGATTCAAAGTTAAAAATAAAAAACTCACAGATAGAGCCATTGCTATGACTGAAAATAAATTAACTCGCCAGGCAATCGTATTGAAGGGTAAGAATGTAAACAATTTGGCAAGAAGTGTATAAAGAGGATAACCGGGAGGATGCATGAGACCTAATTGATATGCATTAGTTACCAACTCAGCAGAATCTCCTGAAGAAACAGTCGGACACATCGTTAAAGAATAAACTATGACTGGCAAGATAAAGCTCAGCAGAGCCGTCATACTAAAAATCTTCTTTCGTGACTGATGCTTTGCTGAGTGTAAGTAATTTAAAGCCCCTTTTGTCCAAATCCGAAGTATCTAGGTCCATCACTGAGCCAATTTCCTCACTATTTTTTGCTACAATCAAGAGAATTCCGTATTCTTACTGAATATCCCGCAGCCTATGAACCAAAAAAAACGGCGCTTGAGTGGTACTTAAAAGCAGAATCGCTTGCTCCGGACAATTATATTTACAATCAAACTGTTAGTAGGATGAAGAGGAGTCCTTAATTTGACATTACAAGACTTTAAACTTAATCTTTAGATGTGAAAAAAAATGAAGAAATAGAATGTCTGCGCGGAATTGCAATCTTGTTCACGCTGTTTCATCATCTGCCAATTTATTTGTTTATTCGACCCACCGAATTTTTCATTAAAATTTATTCGCATTTTACCTTTTGGGGCGGAGTTGATTTATTCTTTGTAATATCAGGCTGGCAGTCATCAAAAGACTTTTCTTTTTCTGTTCAACAACTCGATTAAGCCACAAAAATTGTTGTAGGTGTTGAAGTTTAAGGGATCAGTTACAAAGCTTTAATTTTCAATTTCTTTTACATCAACTTTTTGATCGCCACCGAATTTTGTATTCGGCCTTTTCTCTTTAGTTGTATTGCTGATAAATTGTTTGAATTGCCGGCCGAACTTCGCCACTTCGCCTACGCTTTTTAAATTAGGATCCTGACCTGCGGCGGTAACTCCACGTTGTTTTGAATCGGAATTGAAGCTGTCGCGCACATTTGATTTTGCAGACCCTGAAAAGCCTGTTTCAGAACCCAGAATTGTTAAGGCCTTAAATAAATTCAACTGTCGGGACGTTTTGGTTTTAGCCACCAGTGAATTGGAAGTATCGCCTGTTGCTAAAATATAATTTTTTATTTCCGTTGCTTTGAAATACTCATTCTTATGTGACATCACCAGTGCTGCTGCACCGGATACAAAGGCAGTGGCCTGTGAGGTGCCGGTCATTAGTCCGTAAGAATTGTTGGGCAAACACGACAGAATGTTCTGGCCTGGAGCCGCAATATCCACGGTTAATACTCCATAATTGGATGAGGACAGAACTTCCGTTGTGGGATCAATTGCAGTTACGGAAATAATATTTTTTAAACTGTAATCGGCCGGATAGTAGTGATGCTGGTCTGAGTTGGATCTTTCGTTTCCGGCTGCTGCAACAAAGAGAACTCCCTTTTTTTCAGCCAGCTCCACAGCATCGAATTCTTCCTGGGAGTAATCCGTTCCGCCGCCTGAGTAGTTGATAATATGGGCCCCCATTTTAACCGCATATCTGATTGCGGAAATGGTGTTCTTAAGATTATCGGTGTTCGGTACTTTAGGATCAAAATACTTTAAAATCATAAGGCTTGCATTCGGGGAGATGCCGCTGATGCCTTTATTGTTACCGGCCTCTGCGCCAATAATGCCGGCGATATGCGTGCCATGACCGTGATTGTCATC
>JAYTFA010000278.1:0-5003 GCA_043734765.1 Pseudobdellovibrio sp.
TGAATTTGAGCAGTTGAAGCGAATCATAGATTATTTAGAAAGAGCAACTGAAGCTACTGAAAATGCTTCGCCGCAGGTGGAGTTGGAAAAAGATCTTAAACGATTTTTACTTCAATATGATAAACGACGGAATAAAAACTACAATAATACATTTGAACCAATGGTTACGGATTGGCTCAATAATATAGAAATTTAAGGAATTACCAATGGACTTAAATCAAATTATACAAAAAATACCTAAGCCTGTTTTGGTTATCGGAATACTTGTCGTATCGATAATCTTATTTGTATACAACGATCCCCTTCGTGATGAGTGCGAAGTTCAAACCTCGATATTTGAGAAAAAAACACAAGGATTGCTTTCTTCTGTAAAAAAACGTGGAAAAGTTCAGTTTGCACAAATCAACTATTGGAGAGACCGATGCAAAGACGGCAACTCAATCGGTTCCTGCAATGACTATTTTGAAGGATTAAAATCGGTGACGAAAGAGCTTCGGGAAGTTAATGAAAATTGCCAGGTTAAATACAGCGGTCAGAATGAAAATTTTTTGAAGCAGATCACTCAGGCGGTTCAAATCATGACGTTAGTTGCTTGGGGTGAAAAACCGCCGGCCGGTATTGCCGAAAGGGTCGGCTGGCTCAATGAATCGCATGTGCGAACTTTCTGTTATCTGAAGAAAACGTTTATTCTTATTGGCGGTGAGGAAAGCTTTTTATTATTACGGGAGAAAGTTTACAAGGAATTTCCCGGCGAGTGGTCTGAAAAATTCGATATTAATAAGCTAGTTGCGGCAAACACGGATAAAACCAAAAAAGAGAATGATGTTGATGTAGAGAAACTGGTGGCGGAAAATCGCCCGCGGGCTTACAAAACTCCTGTAAACCCCTCGGGAACACTGACAAAAGATCAAATTTTTGAACGCAGTCTTTTTTCGATTCGTTGTGATATGTACATGTGAGTTTACAGCCCTGCCAGACGGATAGACCGCCATTTTTTATGGCCGTTTTCATATTTAACTTTCCCCCGGAAGAAAAAATGCGGTTCTTCTTTATTTTGAATTTTGTAAACCCAGTCCTCTTCCTCTATAATATGCCATTCGGTAGGACATAAGCCATAGTCTGACAAACTGCTGTTGAGTACATCGAGCTCTTGTAAATTGTTCATAAGTTCCCCTTTACTGTTTTAAATTATTAAGCAAAGCAGATGCGCAATAAATTAAAACTCAAAAGCAATGCATTGCTTTTCCGGAAATTTTGTCTTGGAATTGAGAAACATTCTTAGAATTAGGAAATTAAATTGTGAATATGAGTTATAAAAAACAAATCGGTCTTTTGGTCTTATGGGTGATTGCAGTTATTTTCATTTTTAAAATTATTTCCGATAAGCAAATGGCAGCTTTGTTGGCCGGAATCGGTTTTCTGCTATTGCCATCTCTATTTTTATATTTTGAATTTAAAAATGAGAAAAATAAAATTCATGTAGCAGCGCTTTTGCTTTTCTTGTTTTGCTCGGCGATTCCGATATTTTTGCTGAGAATTTTTAATTGGGGAGTTGATTTTAAATCTTTAAATTTATTAGGGATACCGGCAGGTGCGCTGCACCTGTCCTCTAATTTTTTATATATCTTGGTAATTATCTCAGCGATCTATCACATGCGAATGAGAAAATAAAAGAAGCCGACTTTTCAGTCGGCTTACACCTTTAGGAACTAAAACAACAATTTAATAATAGTAGTATGTATTAAACTAAGCTTCAAATGGTACCGGGCTAATTAGTTCTGGACGAGGCGCCGTATCGTAGGCATCAGTACCAGACGGAAGTAGAGCTAAATTACGAGCTTTTTTAACAGCTGCAGATACTTGCTTTTGTTGAGCAATACTTAATTTAGATATACGAGCCGGTGTAATCTTACCAGCATCTCCTATAAAGCGAGCTAATGAAGCTGGATCTTTATAATCAAAGTTATGGTCGCCAGCGTACTCTGTTCTATACTTGCTGCGAACGTTTTTCTTATTATTTTCACGACTGTTTTCTTTTTCCATTGTAAACCTCTTGCCAATTGAAGAATAAATGTAATATACCAGAAACCTACGTTTTGGAAGATATTTATTTAGGAGATAATATGAGTCGTTGTGAAATAACAGGCAAAAGACCAGTAGTTAAAAATCTGGTGAGTCACTCTAATATTAAGACAAAAAGCACTGCTTTGCCGAATGTTCAAAGAAAACGCATATTTAGCCGTACTTTGAATGAAATGGTACGTCTCTATGTTGCCACTAGCGCTATTCGCGATATGGAACACATTGGTGGATTGGATCAGTTTATTATGAATCAGCCAAATGAAGTGCTTTCAAAGCGCGCAATGGAAATTAAAACTAAAATTCGCCGTAAGATGTCTAAATCGGCTAAAAAAGCTTAATCAGGAGTAATGTATGAAAATCAGAAAAGGCGACACAGTTCAGGTTATTGCTGGTGGCGATAAGGGCAAAAAAGGCTCGGTAATTGAAGTAAACCCAACTGCTATGAGGATTAAAATCCAAGGCGTTAAAATTCAAACTCATTACGACAAAAAAGATGGCTTATTGAAAAAAGAAGGCTTCATCGACTACTCTAACGTCAAGTTAGTTGAAAAAGCTGCAAAAGAGAAGAAGGCCACCAAGAAAACTTCTGCTAAATCTAAGTAGTTAGTACTTTTAGTATGCTTTAGACTAGTCTAATATTAGTCGAGTCTTTGCTGATTAAATAAAAATAGATAGAATAATTATAAAGGCCATTTGAGAATAAATTATGATTTCAAATGGTTTTTTTTATTTGGTTATAATTATAGCGATTGCAGTTGGGTCAAAACAGCTGAGCCTTGCGCAAGAAATTAAAAAAACCACTGAAGCAGAAGCTACTGACCTTTTCTATTTATGTAAACGCGACAAAAGTCTTCGTTGGTTGCGAGCCTATAAGCTTGATAATGGAAAATGCAATACGATTTACTCTAAAGAGGGTTATTTACAGGTTATTGGATCCGCGACTTATTTTTCCAGTTGTGAAGGTGTTCTTCACAGTGTTCAAAAAAATTTAGAAGAGGGCGGCTTTAAATGCAGCCTGATCTCCAAGTACTCGGTTATTGAGTTAGAATAATATGAAAATCGGCATCGCCCAATTAAATAGTAATGACAATATTCAGGAAAATTTTAATCAGATTAAGAAACTTATTTTAGACGCTCAGTCTGAGAACCCTGATGTGATTTTTTTTCCGGAAAACTCATTGTATTTCAGAATTGATACAAGTTCTGCAGTTCAAGCAATTAATTTAAATGACCAGGTTATTTCAGATCTCAAAGATTTATGTGCGCAAACTCAGACGGCCATTCATTTAACCACGGCCATCAGCGAAGCGGGAAAAATCTTTAATGCATCCGTTTGGATTGATACAAAGCACAATGCAAGTGTAGTTTATAAGAAAATTCATTTATTTGATATCGATCTGCATGGGGAGAAAGCGGTGCGGGAGTCTGATGTGTTTGCCCATGGTCAAGACCCTACTATTATTAATATTCAGGATTTCAAAGTGGGCAGTTCAATATGCTACGATATTCGATTTGCAGAGTTGTATTCTGTTTATGCTAAAGCAGAAGTGGATATTATTTTAGTTCCCGCTGCTTTTTTGGTCAAAACGGGGCAAGCGCACTGGGAAGTTCTTTTAAGAGCCCGGGCCATCGAGTCCCAATGTTATGTTATAGCTTCGGCGCAGTCAGGCGCGCACTGGTCAAGTTTGAATTCGCTGAGCCGCGAAACATTCGGGCACTCGATGATTGTCGATCCTTGGGGCGAGGTTAAGGCACTCAGGGCCACCGGCGTAGGGATTATTTTCGCAGAACTCAGTCTTGAAGTGGTCCAAAATGTACGTAAACAAATTCCTATGAGAAATCATAGAAGAATTGATTTCTAGCAAATTATCTTTCATATTAAGGTTGAAGTTATGATCAAATTCATTTTTTTTATTTTTGTATTTGCAACCTTAAACTCAAAAGCTAATGAGGAATCCGCCTACGCTGAAATTGCACGACTCCGACAGTATCTCGGTGGAGCCGACGAAAGCGATTTAAAAGTGCAACCAACGCTCAATCAATCTCAAGATAAAAAGAAAAAGCAAAATAAACCGGAACCTGCTGAGGGTTTTTAATAGGATTTTTATGAAAATTAATGATTCATTACCTGAAGGTGCTACGCGCGAAACAATGGATGTGGACGTGCTGATTGTCGGTGGCGGGTCTGCCGGTTTAGCATGTGCCTATCGCATTGCCTCTGAAATAGAGAAACACAATGAATTGGTTTCATCGGGCAAGTTGCAGGCAGAGTCCATACCTGAACAAATGATTGTTGTTCTAGAAAAAGGCCCGGAAATCGGTGCCCATAGTTTTTCAGGTGCGGTTTTAAAACTGCAGGCACTAGAAGAGTTGATTCCTAATTACAAAGAACTTAATTGCCCTTTGGATGCCGAAGTCAAAAAAGACGCGGTTTATTATTTGGGTAAAAAGTCTGCTTTTAAACTTCCGATCACGCCGCCGCCTTTTCATAATGTCGGTAATTATATCATTTCACTTTCTAAATTTAATCGTTGGTTAGCATCACAATGCGAAGCCAAAGGAATTAATATTTTTCCGGGCTTTGCGGCGGTTGAAGCCCTTTATGCTGGAGAAAAAATAGTAGGGGTACGTACCGGAGATAAAGGCCGCGACAAAGAAGGTAATCCCAAGGCAAATTTTGAACCCGGCTTAATCTTGAAAGCTAAAACAACAATTTTTGCTGAAGGCACCCGTGGAAGTTTATTTAAACAGGTTTCCAAAAAATTGAAGCTCCGCGAAGGTAAAAACACAGAAGTATTTGAAGAAGGCGTTAAAGAAGTTATTCAGATGCCTACCGGAACCATTGAGCCTGGCCAAGTGATACATACGATGGGCTTTCCGCTGAATAAATCGATCGGTGGAACTTTTATTTATACAATTCC
>JAYTFA010000279.1:0-11627 GCA_043734765.1 Pseudobdellovibrio sp.
AAAGCCTGAGAAGCCACAATCCCCGCCACCGGGTGACCGATACCCAAATCGGTGAAGTCGCCCTCGTGTTTCCAGTCGGTTGCTACTTTTTCGGCTATGTTGAACGCCTCCGGGATGTTGGATCTGATCAGGTCGCTGTACGGAAATTCGATCGTTACTTTTGGTTTATCCGCTTTAGCATCAGTTGTTTTTTCATTTGCATTGTCGCTGCCATCATTTTCATTCACTTGAATCATTTCAACCTCTGTGCGAATATCATAACATGATTAAAATACTAGAGGAAAATAAATTATTTATCGTATTGCTCAAACCTGAAGGCTACAGTGTGCACAACCAAAGTCCTTCGGTGGCTGAATATCTGAAAAAAGCTAAAAAACCGGTGCATTTTGTAAACCGACTCGACCAAGAGACTTCCGGATTAATGATTATTGCAAAAACCCCTGAGCTGCATACGCTGTTGGCCGAGGCTATGGACGAAGGGCAGAAATTTTATCGTGCATTACTGCGCGGAGGCTGGGACAAACCTGAAAAAAATCTCACTTGGGCCTGGCCTATTTCGGATAAAGCCGAAGGTCGGCAAAATCCCAAGGGTATCAGTGCCGACCGACAGGACGCCCAAACAAAAGTGCAGGTTTTAAGAACCAATAAATTTTTTACTGAAGTGTACATTGAACTTTTGACGGGCCGTCAGCATCAAATCCGAAAACATGCAGCCATTGCCAAACATGCGGTTGTTGGCGATCCGCGATACAGCGACAAAAAATACAATGACAACGTTGCTAAAATTTATGGTGCCAAACGCATGCATTTATATGCGGAAAAACTGGTTTTTACCTATGAAAATAAAAACTATATGTATGAATCAAAAAACTCGTTAGATAATTTTTTCAAGCCCGTTGAGCCTGTTAAAAAAGAAGAGTAAAATAAATTAAACATTTTTAACTGTGAGTTTTTTCAAGAAATCATTCACCAGATTATCGCGGGCCTCACCGGTTACCGGGCGCGCGCCATACTCATAAAAATCATAGAGACTTTTAGGACAATCTGACAGAAAACGTGAAGCAAAAACCGGCTTGATCTGCCCCATTTTTTTGCGCTGCCTACAATAAGTGAGCACCAGTTTTTTCTGAGCACGAGTGATGCCTACATAGAAAAGGCGCCGTTCCTCGTCGATATCGCCGCCAAGGCGTTTATGCGGTAGCAGATCTTCTTCAATTCCCACCAACAGAATAATCGGAAACTCCAGGCCTTTGGAAGCATGAATGGTCATCAACTGAACCTGATTTTTTTGTGTGTCTTCATTGGTATCGTCACGCAACATCATGGCATCGATAAAATCTTTTAACACCGCAACTGTGGGTTCGCGTTTGTTAACGAAGGATTCAATTATACGTCCCACAATTTCAACCACTTGCCATTTTTTTTCAAAAACATTTCCTTCAGCTGAAATTTGCGATAAATGATCGCGGTAGCCGGATTCACGGACCAGAAAAATAAATCTTTCAGAAATTGTGTTGCCTGCCGTTTGATCTTCCAGCAATCGCTGCGGAAAAACCCAGAGCCACTTTAAAAGGGAATCAATGGTTTCACCGATTTTTTCAGGCACACCGGCCTCAACCCATTTCTGGCAGGCCGTTTGAAAATCACATTCATTTTTTTCTGCAAACTCGGTTAATTTGTCTAAAGTGGTTTCGCCGATTCCGCGCGGTGGAGTGTTGATGATGCGTCTTAGGCTCACTTCATCCGGCCAGATCGATTGCTTTAAATAAGCCAGCCAGTCTTTGGCTTCTTTGCGGTCAAAAATAGAAGTTCCGCCGGAAATGGCATAGGGAATTTGCGCCCGCCTGAAAGCCGATTCAATAAAACCGCCCTGCGTGTTCGAGCGGTACAAGATAGCAATATCAGCAAACTGAAAATTCTGAGTGCGGAAATTCTGAATTTCTCGCACCACAAAATCGGATTCTTCATCTTCATTTTCAAGAACAAAAACTTCGGGCTTTTCAAGGCTTTCGATTTTTGTGGATTTTAATATTTTGCCGTGGCGTTTTGCATTTTTTGAAATAACTTCGTTGCCCATATCAAGAATTGTGGAAACCGAACGATAGTTTTTTTCGAGTTTCACCACTTCGCATTTTTCATAATTATGCGGGAAGTTTAATATATTACTGATTTCAGCCCCGCGCCAGCCGTAAATCGACTGATCATCATCGCCAACCACAGTTAAATTTTTATGGGAGTCGGATAAGGCACTGATCAGCTTCATCTGCTCTTGATTTGTATCCTGAAATTCATCCACCATGATCTGAGAAAAATGATTCTGGACTCCGGTGAGCACTTCAGGATGTGATTTAAAAAGCCTCAGTGGTTCGAGTAAAAGACCTTCAAAATCGGTTACGCCGAGAGTTTTTAATTTTTTTTCATACTTGGGCGCAAGAACTTCGGCCAGTTCATGATATTCGTCGAGCACTCCCACAGGAGGTTTTTTTCCGGCGCGGATCAGATTTATTAAATTGGAAAGTTTATCGGCGTCGAATTTTTCTTTGGTGGAGTTTTTTACTTCTTTCAGAAGTTCTTTTATTACTGAGGTGGTGTCGTTTTGATCAAGAACACCGAAACTTGCGGAAAGACCGATGCGTTTATAATTCTTTCTGAGTAGTTGGAGTCCGAACGAGTGAAACGTTCCGGCCCAGAGGCCTTTTGATTTGGGTCCGATTTTAAGCTGTACTCTATGTTTGAGTTCTTTGGCGGCTTTATTGGTAAATGTGAGCACGCAGATCTGCGCCGAGGTGGCGATTTTTTCTTCGATCAGGCGACCTGTTCTTGAAACCAAAACCGTGGTTTTACCCGAACCTGCTCCCGCAAGAATAAGTAATGGCCCATAATTATGAGCCACAGCAGAACACTGTTCAGGGTTTAAACCTTTGTACCAATCCATAGTTGATGAACTAATTCAGTACTAAATTTTATTATGTATTAAAGTTTTAAGTTCGTCCTGGAACATAACGTCCATACGATCAATTAAAACTGATTTTACAAAACCGGGTCCGAATTTAGGATGATTGATTTTTTGATCCAACAAGTACTTAGTACGAATACTGAACGGCAATCCTGCCTCAGACCCACTCTTCGTCATGAGCTGGCTGTACTCGTCCGCATGCGACGTTCTACGACCTGTTTTTTTAACACCTTTTTTGACCGGAGCTTTACGAGCCGTTCCTGCTTTAGGTAACGAGTACGTTTTTTTGCTATGGCAGACTTCACATTCAATTTTTGCTGAAGTGGAAGTCGTATGCGTAATCACTTTATGGTAGCGATCAGCATTACACTTTTTGCAGAACGTGAAAAAAGACTTGGCGACCGGAGGCAATAATAATTCTTCTGACATAACTATCCTTGTTTGAGTTTGTAAATTGTTAAGGGGTCTCTTAAACCTTTATGCGCAATCTCACCTGCGCTCAGATAAAAGGGTCCTTCATTATTTTGTATTTTGTTCTGTATTTGAAGCATCGACTCCACATTATTGGGTTCGATGTGCAGGCTAGTGGGGCCGTACTTTTCTAAAAAGGCCAGATCCGGTTCTCTTGTAAAAAACTTTTCCCAGCAATCGGTATTCACTTCACAACGATACGTCATCGTGGTGGCGTGAGTATGCAGCGGGGCATAGGCGCCGATCATTTCAAGCGGACCATAGTGCGAGTGAAGTTTCAATGAAGGGCTTCCCCACTGAGTCATTCCCGAACATTGATTTACATTTGCATACCACAGCGCAAACGCTTTTGATAAAAAACCAAGGCCGTGAAACTGTTCCTCTTTAGGTAGCAGGGAATTCACCGAGCAAAGGTCGTAGGCCACCCACTCGCCTTTACGCATTGTTGGAATAATAATAAAAAGTGAAAGCGGGCACCATTCATTTTCGTCGGAGTAATTTAAAATTTCTAAAATTTTCTTGGGCAACTTTTTGGTTTTTCCGGCAAAACCGGCCACAAAGCCCGGCATAGCGGCGCAGTCGTAAAACACCCAGCGCGGAATAGCTAAATCCTGTTTACCGAACGACTTCCATTCAATCTGATAAATGGCTTCGGCAAATGGAAGCTCTTTTAAATCCAGTGGATTTTTCAGAATCGGATCAAACTGAAACCAGTCCAGCTTGTGCCGTGAACCCGGTTGTTCGATTCGGTTTTCAGGACGCACAAAAACATAGGGCTTGATATCACCCGAGTGCATCCATTCTGATTTATGTAATAAAGGATTGATCGATGCCTGCATTAAGCCAGAGGTCCGATCATGTTTTCCGGGCGAACCACTTCGTCAAATTTTTCGGCAGTTAACAAGCCGGACTTAACCGCTTCTTCTTTTAGGGTTGTGCCGTTTTTGTGAGCGGTTTTGGCGATCATCGCGGAATTATCGTATCCGATGTGCGGGTTAAGTGCTGTGACCAGCATTAAAGAATTATCTAAATGTTTTTTGATCTGCTTCGTGTTAGCGGTGATTCCCAGAACACAATGATCTGTAAAACTTTCGCAGGCGTCGGCAATCAATCGAATTGAATTTAAACAATTAAATACGATAACCGGTTTAAATACATTGAGTTCAAAATGTCCGGTGGCTCCGCCGATATTCACCGCAACATCATTACCCATCACCTGAGCGCAAACCATGGTCATCGCTTCGCTCTGAGTGGGATTCACTTTGCCGGGCATGATCGAAGAACCCGGTTCATTTTCGGGTAAGCTTAATTCCCCGAAACCGCAGCGGGGCCCGCTTCCCAGTAAACGAATGTCATTTGCAATTTTCATTAAAGACACGGCGATTGTTTTTAAAGCGCCGTGAACTTCGACAAGTGCATCATGCGACGCAAGGGCTTCAAATTTATTGGGAGCCGTAACAAACGGAGTTTTAGTTTCAGCGGCAATGGCCGCTGCTGCTTTAATCGCAAAATCTTTATGGGTGTTGAGTCCGGTACCGACAGCCGTTCCGCCGAGCGCCAATTCATGTAAATGCGGTAAAGTGTTTTTTACCCTTTGTATGGAATTTTTAATCTGAGTTGTGTATCCGGAAAATTCCTGCCCCAGCGTTAGCGGCGTTGCATCCATTAGATGCGTTCGTCCGATTTTAACAATAGGTTTGAATTCCCGAGATTTGTTTTCTAAAGCTTGATGTAGTTTTTCAAGCATCGGAATCAGGCGTGTATGAATTCGCTCCGCCACCGCAATATGCATCGCTGTCGGGAAGGTGTCATTGGAGCTCTGACCTTTATTCACATCATCGTTGGGATGAATTTCTTTATTGGGAAGAGTTAAGTTCTGCATGGTCATGGCGCGATTGGCGATAACTTCGTTGGCATTCATATTGGTCTGAGTGCCTGAACCAGTTTGCCATACCACTAAAGGAAAATGGTGATCCAACCCGCCCGCAATAACTTCTTCGGCAGCCTTTACGATGAACTCCGTTTTTTTCTTATCTAAAAGACCTAACTCGGAATTGGTTAAAGCCGCACATTTTTTTAATACACCCAAAGCTCTGATCATTTCACGCGGAAACTTATCGCCACCGATTTTAAAATTTTCTATGGATCGCTGTGTTTGGGCACCCCAGAGTGCACCGGCCGGAACTTGTACATCTCCCATGGTGTCTTTTTCTATTCTGAATCCATCCGATTTAAAATTCTGAGACATTTTTTCTCCGCAATAAAATTAAACTTTAACTAAATTCTTAATACTTTTTTCACCACGAACGACTTGGCCGACACTGGCTTGATCTGTTGGATAAATGATAAGTTCGCTTATGTTAACATGAGGTGGCTGACTCAAACACCACAAAATGGTATTGGCTACATCCATAGCTGATAGCGGCATCATCTCACTGTAAACAGCATCTGCTTTTTGCTGATTTCCTAAGCGGACGGTTGAAAATTCTGTATTCACCATACCGGGCGCTACCGTTGTAACCCTCACACCTGTTCCCTTGAGATCCATTCTCAGACCCTCACTGATTGCCCTAACCGCAAATTTAGTTGCACAGTAAACAGCTCCGCCCTCATAAACCAAACGTCCAGCCACAGACCCCAGATTGACGATATGTCCGCGGTTCAGAATTAATTCAGGCATGAGTTCGCGGGTTATGTAAAGCAATCCCTTTACATTTGTGTCGAGCATTTCATCCCAGTCTTCCGCCCTGGAATTCTGAAAAAGCTCCGTGCCTTTTGCCAAACCAGCATTATTGATAAGCACATTTATTTGTAATTTTTTCTTTTTAAATTCTGCGACGGCTTTTGCTATTTCATTTTTATTTTGAATGTCGAGCTTCAGGATTAAAACATTTTTTGCCCCTAACTCAATACATTGCTTCTGAAGTTTTTTCAGACGCTCTAATCGTCGCGCAACCAGGATGAGATTGCCTTTTTTTCTGGATAACTCGGTTGCGGTAGCAGCACCAATTCCGGAGGAGGCGCCTGTAATTAACGTATAACAATCGCGGTTCTGACTTTGAGCTTTATTTTGCGTTTTTTTCATACTATATCCTTACAAAATCTTGATTGTGAAGTTAAGGGGAAATCGATGACACAAATAAAAATAATGCTATTAAGTTTACTGACCGTTGCTTCTTTAAATGCAAAAGCCGAAGTTCTGAGTGGTTTTCTGGATCTAAGTAACCTTTACGCAAAAACTAATGCAGGACAGTACTTTATAGGCGTAACCGTTAACACAAAAAACACGGCGGCCTTACAGGTAACCCAGAAACTTTCAGATCGGCCTGACAGCGACCAGCCGGGCACTGAGCCTCAGGTCTGCTTAACAGAATTTCTCGTGAACGCCGGTGAATTGACTTTGATTTTAACCGATTCAAAAAAAGATCTCAGCAACACCTCAATGCAGGCGATGGAGCTATCTTCTTACTACTACGATGACACCGAGAACTGCACCCCCGTTGCGAACTTGTTGAAAACCCCGCTTAATTTTATGCCGTATTTTAATTTCGGTTCTTTCAAAATGAACTACCCGGCACCCGCAGATTACAATGAGATGTATACAGCGATCAGCCTTTTCCCGTTCGGCTATAATGTTGTGCTCAACATCTCAAAAGACACCGACAAGACTTATGTTGTGGATAATCTGAAAACCCAATTGTCGATGCAGTTAAAAAGAGGCAACAGAGAGGCGATGAGTTATTACACTTATGCGCAAAGCGATGCGCAATACGGCCTTACCACACTTGCTTTAGGACAAGGCTTCATTGAGCTTAAGTAAGGATATGAAAAATAAATACTGGCTTATGAAAACAGAGCCTGACGTTTTTTCTATTGATGATCTTGAAAAAAATAAGACCACTTTATGGGAAGGTGTCCGTAATTATCAGGCGCGCAATTACATGATGAACGACATGCAAGTGGGCGATGAAGTCCTGTTTTACCATTCAAATGCGGAACCGCCCGGAGTGGCAGGAATTGCCACCATCAGTAAAACTGCCATTCCCGACCCCACTCAGTTCGATAAAAAATCCGAATACTACGACCCGAAAGCCACCAAAGAAAAACCCCGCTGGTTTTGTGCGGAAGTAAAATTTGTAAATAAGTTCAATCACTTTGTTCCGCTAGATCGCCTCAAGGCCGATAAAAAACTGTCCAACATGGTTGTTGTAAAAAAAGGTTCGAGACTTTCGATTCAACCCGTGCAGCCGAGCGAATTTGAGTACGTGCAGCAACTCGGTACAACTTGATACCGAAATTATTTTTAGCTCCCATGGAAGGCGTAACCGACTGGGCCATGCGCGATCTGCTCACCGAAGTAGGTGGAATTGATCATTGCATTACCGAATTTTTACGGGTTACCGATAATCTACATTCCGACGCCATTTTTTATAAAAACTGTCCTGAGCTTTTAACGGGATCCAGAACCCGCAGCGGAACTCCGGTTTTTATTCAGCTTCTCGGCGGCAAGGTAGACCCTTTAGTGGCCAATGCCGTTCGCGCACAGGAACTGGGAGCGCTGGGAATTGATCTTAATTTCGGTTGTCCCGCTAAAACCGTTAACCGTCATGATGGCGGTGCTACTTTACTTAAATACACAGACCGTCTTTTTAATATTGTAAAAGCCGTGCGAGATGCGGTTCCTAAGTCCACACCGGTGACTGCAAAAATCCGTTTGGGTTTTGATGATCCTTCGGCCTGTATTGCCAACGCACAGGCCATTGAAGCGGCCGGTGCCGATTGGTTAACGGTTCATTGCCGCACAAAAACCGATGGCTACAAACCTCCGGCATATTGGGAATGGATTACAAAAATAAAAGCCGTAAGCTCTATCAAAATTGTTACGAACGGAGAAATCTGGACGCTGGAAGATTTTAAAAAGTGTGAAGCTGTAGCGGACACAGGGCACTATATGATAGGACGAGGAGCTTTGCGCGATCCGTTTTTATTTAAAAAAATAAAAGATTCCACAGCTGTTCAGAAATCCACTTACTTTGAGATCAAAGCGCTTTTACCTTCTTTTTTTAATTCAAGCTCAACTTACGTCAGTCCGCAATTTGCAGTGGCGCGCACAAAAGGGTGGCTTAAGCAACTGGCCTTCACCGCACCTGAATTCAACGAATTGTTTGAAGATTTAAAAATCATAACAAAACCGGTTGAGTTTCAAAGCCGGCTTGAGCGGCTTTAGTAGATTTTTAAACGCATAGCTTCGCTGCAACACCACAGGCTTGCAGGAAAAAACAAAGCCCAGAAAATTCCGTAGTAAAGCATAAAGATAGGTTGTGTAAACGAAAGCACACTCAGGGCTTCGCCGTACCTGTAACTCACCGGACCTAGCACAAACCCCAAGACCGAAGCCAAAATCCACTTATCTTCCAGCCAATTTAAATATGTCGGCAGCGATAAAGAAAAAAGCAACCAAAGTGCCACCAGCCAGTTAGGAACACTAAGTGCCGTCGTGAGCGTTGACGAAACAATCCACCCCTGATGCAAAGCAAGAGCATCAAAACTAAGTCCGATTAAACCCACCAGCAAAAATGCACCGAGGAGCTTTAAGGTGAGATTAACAAAAGTTCTTAAAACTAAATAAAATATTGCCGGAATCAAATAAACATAGAACCCTGTCTCATACTTTCCGGAAAACACACAGCCGAACCAGCTGATGTTAAAAAGAATAAACATAATAGTTAATTTATTATTAGATTTTCGGATAGTCATATTTGATTGAAACACTGAGTGCTTCTTCATCGTCGTTTAAAAGATTTGAGAGCCCTTTAAAGACCATAAGTCTGAGCTTCTTTGTATCGTACTCCACTTGAATTTCATTAACAAAAAGTTTAAAAAATAAATTCTGAATATTCAGCCCGAACACCGCGCGCCCGGAATCCGCATTTTTAATTTTAAAAATATTAAACTTAAAATCATCCATTTTTCCAATGACGATAAAATGAACCGGAATACTTTTGCCGTTATTCAACTCATCAAAATGCGCCAATAAAAAATTATTAAAACCCTGGGCTGCAATCATATTTTCTTTATAGTCTAGGATTTTTTCAGAGGTCTTGCCGGATACTAAATCGGTGTTCCTGATAGTAATTTTTTTAGTTTCGGGGTTAAAAACCAGCTCTTGTTTTTTTCGGAATCTCAGATCTTCAAAAACGCTATCAGGTACAAAACGGTTTTTACTGAAATCAGATTTCATTCTTGCAAAAAGTCTTCCGTCTTTTTTGACATAATCTGTTTCGATGGATTTATTAAAGCCCTTTTCGTCGTCCACAACATTAAGCTTTTCGGTGTAAAAAACCTGATCGGTTCCGAGTATTGAGGCCACTCCCTGAAACTCACCGGCAAAGCCCGCTTGCAATAGTAGCGTCAGCAAAGTCGCAATCATTGATCTCTCTTATGAAACGATAGGGTGACTTCCCCAAGGTAGATCCCGTATTTTGACATCTTTGATTTATTAAGCATGACTTGACTGTCCATAAGAAACATCCAGTCGTCAAAATCCAAATGATAGTTTTTTCCGTCGTTATCTAGACTCAGAACATAATTCCAGCGAAGGGCATTTCCTTCCACTGTTCCTATGGCTTCGCCAACAACATCTGCGGCCGTGCCTATATATTTTTTATCGGTTTCTTTTTTAATGGTCCAAACGCGGTGGCTTTTAGTACCGTCCGAATAAGTAAAGTCTTCATCTAAAGTGCCGAGCCCATCTTTCCAGCTGCCTTTTATAAGGCAATGAAAACGCTTTGTCACTTTACCTGAGCGGTCCTGAACGATGCCGTAAGAATCCAGAGTGCCATTGAGGTACTCTTCCAAAACAAGCGCAGGTTTTTCATTTGCGTAATCATTGATATGAACCGACGAGCAACTCATTATTCCCACAAAAGCTAAAACAGCAAAAAAGCATCCGATGATCTTCACAATTCCTCCAGTGGCTTTCGAAACAGAAACTCAGCTTAATCCATTAAACAGCAAAGTACAGACGCAGCTGGTAAATAGGCTCTAACAGTGTTGTTGTTTATTGGGTTTTGCATTAAATTAAAAGCATGAAACAAACAGCAAAAATCAAAATGATAAAAAAAATACCGTGTCCATTTTGCGACCGTGCAATGAACTTATTTAACAGCAAAGGCTATGAAGTTGAAATTGTAGATCTCACGGACAATCTGGATGAATTGCACAGCTGGAAAGAAAAAACCGGTTGGAAAACAGTTCCGATGATTTTTATTAATGATGAATTAATCGGTGGATATAATGATCTTAAAGCACTTGATGACGAAGGCAAACTTGACTCCCTTGTCACGGGTTCTTAAACCCCAATTAAAAACCGGAGCTTTGTTATTTTTTCTCTTCTTCAATTTTAACATCAGGTCTTGAATCATAACCTTTTTTAATCCAGAGACTTAAAAAAACTCCGGTTACTGCCGTTACAACCACAAAACAAATGACTATTTTTTTTCCGTTCATATTTAATCCTTTATTGTCTTAATTCTGTTCTTAAATTCATTCTTTGTTCTTGACTGAAAAATTCGGCGGTTGCTGTTCTCACGTCCTGCAGAGTCTGGCATCGGCTGGTTTTTGCCATTAACGTGTGGCCGAATTCAAGCCATACTTGCGTGGTTCGGATGTAAAATTGAATTTTACGGATTGTGAGCGACTCTGCAACACCGGCCGTTTGCATAAAACTTTCTTCGCAGTAATCGATAAATTTTAAAAGGCACTTTCCGTATTCGGCGCCTTCTTGTTCAGGAGTTTGCGGAGCTGTTTTATTTTCAAAGCCCGGAGGTGCTTCAAAACCCAGACGCTCACCCAGTTGCCACATCATCCAGGGCCTTGCCGCCAGCGCACGCCCGGCCATGGCTTTGTCGGCCTTGGTTTCATTCAGCATCTGCACAACATCTTCGAAAGTCTGAATATCGCCGTTACCGATGATCGGAATCTTCACATTTTTTTTAAGTTCCGTGATCTGCGACCAATCGGCCGTACCTTTTCTTTTTTGTTCAGCGGTGCGCGGATGTAGTGTTATCCAGTCGGCACCGGAGTCGGCCAGTTTCTGTACAAATTTAATGAGTTCAGGAATTGATTTCTCGCTTCCTACGGCTCTAAGTTTTACGGATACGGGAACCGTGGAGTGTCTTTTTGTGATTTCAACCACTTT
>JAYTFA010000280.1:0-5588 GCA_043734765.1 Pseudobdellovibrio sp.
GGCGGGGCCAAAAGTGTGGCTCTAGACCTGGCACCCAGTCATGCGCTCAATCTTGTAAGCGACTATGCGGCTGTATGTAAAGCGGTCGGTTACAAAGCATCGCAGATAAGCGACAACGAACAATTTTTTGATGTTTGCGTGGCCCTGTTACAAGATGCCACCGAAACATTGGACACTCTTCTCGATAATGTAGATAAAAGTCGAGATGAGCTACGTAAAACATTATCCAGCACATTCATTGATAGATTAAGTTGGGTTTCTAAAAAATTCAGCAGTGAGTATCATGGGACCGTAGGTGTGCTAGCTCCTGAAAATAAAACCCTGGTTCAGAGCGAGATCGACGAATTAATTAAAAAACTTGGCGCTTAAATTAAAGTGGCTTTTAAAACTCCGCGCACCGAATTCCCCACATAGAGTTGGTAAAAGCTGAGTTCATCTAGGGTAATGGTTTGTTCTATTATTTTTTTATTTCCACGGTCCGGTAAGTTAATCGTACCCTCTATTAAAGTAAAACGTCGTAAAACCCCGTTAAGACAGCCGCTTTCAAGTTTAGGTGTGTAGACCATTTGGGATGACTCGTCATAACTGAAGATATTGAAACGGCTGGCTTCTATTATTTCATATCGGGCATTAACAGCTAAAATATCATCGGCCTGATTTTTTTTTTCTTTCAGTAATGAATTCCAATGCTCGCGATTTTCCCACTTGAAAGCGCTCTCAGGACCCGGTTCGTTTATAAAAGGAACGGTATTAAGTCTGATAACCTCATGAAGTTTCTGGATTTTTAAAACTTCAGCCTTATAAGTCAGGGGCAACTGCGTAAAAAAAACTAGTCGTAAACAATCATCACTCCGCCATTTTTCCGCATAAAGCTTTTCAAGTTCGTCGTAAATATTCTCAATTTGTGCGGCTACGTTAATATTTAAAAACTGAAAGGCCTCTAAAGTACGCGCCACATGAAGGTGTTTAAATAAAATTTTAGAATCTTCAAAAATCAGGGTGTCGAGAATATTATCTTTGAACATTTAAGCTCCCTGTCTTCAATATGAATTCATTCCACTCTTTTTCTGCAATCGAATCGTAAACAATTCCGCAGCCCGCGTGATAAAATAAATTATTTTGAGCTTTCATAAATGAACGTATCGTTAAATTCAGGCAAAAATTATTATCTTTCCACCAGCCCAGAGTTCCGGTGTAAGCCTGCCTTTTGTAAGGTTCCAATTCTGAAATCACTTTCAAACTTTCGATCTTCGGGCATCCCGAAATCGACCCACCCGGCAATGTGGCCTTAAGAATCTGAGATAAATTTTTAAATGTTTCAATTTCAATCTCTGAATACGTATGCTGAATATACCCGAGTTTCAGAGGGGCTCTATGAACACTAACCCGGGCTGAGTTTGATTCTTCTATACGATTAAAATCATTGCGAAGCAAATCCACAATCATAGACAGCTCAGCCTCTTCCTTAGGGTTTCCGATCAGCTCATTTGCAAAATCCGCAGAATTTGCGAGGCTGCCCTTTATGGGCTGGGTGATTAATTTATTCTGCTGTTTTTTCAAAAAAAGTTCCGGAGAAAAGCTGATCAGTTCATAATGAGCTAAAGGCAGCAGGGCCTTGTATAATCCGCTGAATTTATCGAAATAATTTTTAAAAATTATTTCAGCAGAGTAATTGGATTCGCTCACAAGCGGTGCCGTTAGATTAACCTGATAGAGACGTCCTGCGCTGATCTCTTTTTTTATTTTCCCGATTTTTGAAATAAAATTTTCTTTTTCTTCAAGCGGTTTAAATTGATGGATCAAGGTTGTGATGGTGCTGGGTATTTTATTGAACAGCTGCGGCTGAGACAGGATTTGATATTCATTTAAAACAAACACACTGGCTTTATCAGCGGGATACAATTCTATTTTGTCACTGAAAAGACGGGTGTTTTCATATTCAAAATTAATCTGGATAATTTTGAGTTCATTTTTAAATTCGGCTTCCATTGAGTTGAGAAATTCTGAAACCTGAACCTCAGCTTTACAGGTGTGTAAAACATAGTTGTTACTGTAAATATACTGATTGTCCCGGTAAAAGCAGATAAGAGGTTTCACGAGCTGAGCCAGTCTTTAAGCGCTTTAAGATGGAGTTCAGCTTTTTCAGTTAAGAAAGATTCAGGATGAAATTGCACGCCCATCCATTTTTTTTTGCGGTGCCGGAGCCACATCGGGATTTTATCATCCTGAGACACCGCAAGAGTTTCAAAAAGCTCGTTGTTATAATCGGCGCAGTAAAGGGAATGATAACGGGCCACTTCAGAATCGTGCAAAGAGCAAAGGTGGGGATCTGTTACCTCCAGTTTGGATTTTTTTCCGTGCAGTGGAGGCTCATAAGTTTTAATTTTACCGCCGCTGGAATGAACCATCATCTGTAGGCCAAGACATACTCCATAAAGCGCTGTTCGCTCCGAGATATTGCTGATGAATTCCAGAACATGTGGATAATCCTGTGGATTTTTAGGCCCAGGAGATAAAACGATTAAATTTCCATGAATACTTTTACTAAAATCACCTTTTAGATCGCTGTTTAGATCACGGTGATTCACAACTTTAACATCTGAACAAATCGGACTAAGCCAATCTTGTAAGTTGTAAGTAAACGAATCATCGTGATCTATCAGAATTGCTTTCATTTAAGTTCAAATTAACATAGGGAGAGGCGATTTGAACAAACTCTTTTTAACTGAGGGCAACGACGTAACTGAGAACCAGCTGAGTAAACCATATGATTATATTTAACTTATCGAAATAATTACGTTTTTTAGAAACAAAGCCTTGAGAACTGATAACTGACTTCATGCAAACCCCTCTGCAGTGATTATTAATTTACATATTACTTATATATGTATATAATATGTAAGTAATATGTAAATTAAATGAAATCAATGAGGTTCAAATCTTTTTTTAAAAACTGGATGAAGGGCGAACGAAAGAGCCAGCCGGCACAGGAGCTTTATCGTCATTGAAGTTAAGAGCCGTTTGCGTCCATTGCCGCGTAGCTTCGATTTGTTCTGTCAGGTTAGAAACTTGGAAGCTATTACCCCATTCAAGTATAACTTTTTTATTTTCTGTTTTAAATAAACCCATAAGAGATCCAAATAAAGTATCGTCATCAATATAGGCGCAGGGGCGTAGCGGGGAATATTTGAGTTTAAAGCTCTGCACATCCGTATTTGTTGTCTGCGCAATCTCGAATAATCCCTTTTTCCAGGGTAACTCCTCATGCAAGCAAGTAGTGCCGGATGGAAAGCCCGCAATATAAACGCTTTCATCGTTGGCGTTCAATCGGGCAAAAATAGCTTCCTTAGAAGCGGCTCTCGAATGCGATGATTCGCGATTTACAAAAATAACACCTATACGTTTCGCTCCTGCGCCGATGATTGGCCATTTCGCAACTTCGGCCTTAGATAAAAAAACGATGCGGGGTTCAATAGCTATCAAAACAATAATATCCAGAAACCCAATATGGTTTCCGACGAAGACCAGATTACGTTTCTGACAGTGATGATCTATAACCCGTACAGCAACTCCCAGCTCATTTAAAACACTCAGTGCCCATTGTTGTTTGAGTTCAAGCAAGTTACAGTTTTTCTTAAAAGATATGCATAAATAATAAAGAGTGCGGGCAAATATCAAGAGGGTTTTAAAAACAGCTATGAACATAAACTCATTATGCAGAATTGGACACGGGAGGTAAAGGATTGACCTCATCTTAACAGAATAATGACTTAAGTAATTACAGGAGTGATGATTAACTTAGAGTAACAAATAAGGAGGTTTGCATGGTATCGATGATCGATTCAGTTATCCAGCAGAGTCAGATTTATTATACACGGCTTTCCAAATGGAAAAATAAAGTAGATCTGAAAATCCAGATGGGTCCTTATGTGCTGCAGATGGCACAAAGCAAAGAACAGGTTCTGGAGTGCTTTAAACTCAGATTTGAAGTTTTCTGTAAAGAGATGGCTGGGCAAACCAAAAAAAATGGACTGGATTACGACAAATACGATAATTTCTGCGACCACCTGATAATAGTCCATGAGCCCACACAAAGAATAGTGGGCACCTACCGTATGAATTACTCAGAAACTTCAGATATCTTTTACACAGAATCCGAGTTCGAAATTACAGAATGGATTCAGAACCAAACAACACCGTTTATTGAACTTGGACGGGCCTGCATACATACGGATCATCGTAGAGGATCTGTTATTTCATTGTTATGGAGAGGAATCGTTGAATACATGAACTTGATGAAAGCCGACACCCTGATCGGATGTTCAAGTGTAAAAGTAACCGACGCCCGATCTGCTGCTTTGATTTTTAAGTATTTTGAAATGAATAATGCGTTATCGGATAATATCGTGAACTCACGTGAAAAATATCAGATGAAAGATCTTCTGTTCTGGTTGATGGTTTTTGCAAAAGGATTAACTGAAGCGCAACTCAATGAGGCCGAAGAAAAAATCCCATCCCTTTTGAAGTCCTATATTAAAGCGGGCGCAAAAGTCGGGAGCTATCCTGCTTACGACCGAGATTTCAGATGTATAGATTTTGTTACAATTCTGAATAAGTCCGAATTGGATGAAAAATTAGTTAAGAAATTCAGCAGGGCTTAGGGCAAAAAAAAACCTAGTATCTCTACTAGGTTTTTTAATACATAAATTATTTTACAAATAATTAGTAGCTAATTAGTAACGATTGCGTCCGCCGCCGCCGCCGCCGCCACCAAATCCGCCACCGCCGCGATTTTCGCGAGGAGCCATTGGTTTAGCTTCAGAAACGTTCATAGCGCGACCTAATTGGTCAGAACCATTTAATTTTTCGATTGCTGTAGCAGCATCAGAATCAGTAGCCATTTCAACAAAAGCAAAACCTTTGCTGCGACCTGTTTCACGATCAGTGATTACTTTTGCAGATTCAACAGTTCCGAAAGCTGCGAAGATATCGCCTAAAGCTTGATCGTCCATGTTATAAGATAAGTTACCTACGTATATTTTTTTTCCCATTAATTCCTCCTCGGATATGGTTGCCATCTAAGAGAAGAACTAACAAAAACGCTATTTCACTCACCAGAGACTTATATTGAAACTTAAAATTATACTATCTCGCCGAAAATTTCCAGTATTTTTTAATAAACTTAGCTGCTTTGTGGCTATTTTACAGGGCTTTGGGGGCGGGGCAAAGTTGGCTTGTTTGTAAGATGGCGACAGAAATCTAAATTTTCTTAATAATATCAAGTACTTTCGTTTATATTTGAAGCTGGGGCTGCTTCCAGACCAGCAGATATTTTTTTAAAAATATAAAGCCGTGAGCTGTTTCTGTTTAGGTTTTCAATGCTTCGGAAACCGAGGTTCTCGCTAAAAGATCCTTGGTAAAAAAAGATTGACCGACCCTGTCGATCCCGGAACTCGAAAAGTTGTAAAAGATGGAGCCAAAATTGTCTGGGAAAGTCTGTGCATTTTATACCTTAGTCTAGTTAAATTATTTGAGTTATGAGTCGACAAGTCTGTATGACTCAATTTGATCGCGAGATGCTTCTTTTT
>JAYTFA010000281.1:0-2000 GCA_043734765.1 Pseudobdellovibrio sp.
TATTACGCCAAAATCTCCAATTGAATTTGCAAATGCTATGGACTTGGAATTTGCTAAAAATCAAAAGTCGCTGCCGGCCGTATTTCCGGAATCAATGCTAACGCTAGGGGATCAGCTTGAATTTAGCTTATCCGCTTTTGAAAGTGTAAAAAAGTATTATGTTTTTACAAGCGCAGATAGAATAATTACCCCTTCGTTTCAGAAAAAAATGGCGGAGAGAGCAAAGATTACAAATTCTGAAAGTATTGATTCGGGACATTTACCAATGTTATCTGCACCCAAGCAACTTGCACAGATTATCCGAAAGTTCGCGCAATAATTTAGTAATAAAACAGGTTTTCAAAAACCAGAAGAGGAAATTTTATGTTTTCAAAAATATTCAGAAAATTAACTTATGCATTACCCTTAACTTTGATAGTTTGCTTTCATCGGATATTTAATTATTTAGAATGAGGTACATTAAGAAAAAAATTAGACGGTTTTTTACAACCATCAAATGGTGGAGTTGATTTCTCACTTCCAACTCCTCAATATTACTCAAATAAATTTTGAGTGTCCAAGTAAAGTCCAAGTTGGCACGGTGTTTTTTGATGATATCCGTGATGACATGTTGGGAAATAATAGGAATTAAATACCGTCGAACAGAGTTTCTATAATTTCCTGCGAGGGTATAGTCCAAAGCTGAGCTTCAATGGCTAACTGGTTTTCATCAGGAAAATGAACGCTTGAATAAACATTTCCTAGCTCTTCGAGCCTATAAACTTCATCACATAGAAGATTTTTATATTTAGGGCCTGACTGATCTCTGTTTTCTTTAATAAAGGCCAGCATACTATCGCCGTAAGTGAAGCTAATCTGCTCTGACTCAAGATCGTCGAGATTAATTTTATATCCTTTATTCAACTTATGCTCTTCAAACCGTTGATTAGCCCCTAAGAAAAAATAAATTGGCTGCTCTAGCTGAGGCCTGCCGCCTTTTGCAATAAACGCTTTTCGCACTTCGGCTTCTGCTAAAACACGTTGCTTTAGATATTGGGGATCAGCGAATCTATTCAATCCCCACGCGCTTGTCGAATTTAGCGAATCAATTATACTTTGCCATTCATCTTTTGGAAAACTCGTAATCGAACGAAATGGTTCTCCGCGGCTATAATGAACTACAAAATTGGGCGGAATGATTTTAGGCATTTATATATTAAGCGACTTTCTTGTGAATTCGCAGTTCTGGCAGTAAACCAACGGCTTCGACTAAGCGAAGAATTCTATCGATTGTTATTTTTTGCAAACTTCCAGATAAAATTCCAGTCACTGCACTTCGTGGCAATTTAGATTTTTTTGCTAATTCAACGTGAGTTAAATCTTGCTTTTGAACTTCTTTAATTACAGCAGCAATTAGTTGTGCCTTGATTACAGCTTCAACTCCTCGAAGTGGAGAAATTCCTAACTTTTTTGCAAGGTCTAAACCTTTAACTGACTGTTTCATAAAACTCCTTTTAATCTTTGCTTGGCTAATTCAATATTTTCTTTCGGTGTTTGCTGTGATTTTTTCTGAAACGCATGGATCAACCAAATGTCAGATTGCTTCCGAATAAAATAAACCACTCTATAAATACCCGAACGATCTTTAAGTCGTATCTCGTGAACTCCACTGCCAATTGATGGCATTGGTCTGGATAGCGGCATCGATAAATTTACACCCTCATCAAGTAATGCCAAAGCGTCTGCTAACTCTTCTTTAACGACTACAGGAAAATCTTTTAATTCTTTTTCACATTGCTTTATTATTGAGATCACATGTTATATGTCTCATATTTAAGACATTAACACAAGTCTTATTTTTAAGACATACTGCCTGCCGTTTTTAGCCGAAAAGCGTCCAATTCCATCGGGAAATGTAGGGAAATCACATTCAAATGATTTCGCTAAGTTATTGAATTCTCGTCCCGAAAGAAATTTTCCCCGCTTCGTAACTCGTTGAAATTACTCAATCAGGGGAAAAT
>JAYTFA010000282.1:0-4233 GCA_043734765.1 Pseudobdellovibrio sp.
CAAATCAGAAGGATATGATCGTAGACGTGCCGGGACGTGCTTTTCGGACAGGGGTTCAATTCCCCTCACCTCCACTCATTTCAAAAAAAACCCTCATGCAAATGAGGGTTTTTTTATTTTAAAATTGTATTTTAAAGCCCCTCCTTTTCAAGGAGGGGTTTGGGGTGGTTGATTCGGATTTCGTATCTTTCCTCCTATGTGATAAAAAGTCAGTATATTAATATTAAAACAATAAGCACCTATTGTTTTCAGCAAACGTTACCAAATTGAACAAATTTTAGGATTCATGTCACACATTTTAGAGACTACAATAAAGAGCGGAATTGATGTTGTTGGGATTTCAGACATCGAAATCGCAGACGATCTTCTTGAATTGAAGTATAAGAATAAATTGGTCTTTGATTCAGCTTTTTCACGACAATTGGTAAGCTTCCAATCGAGCAAAAAGGAAGCGCAGGACCGTTGGTACAGATTTAAGGAAGGTTTTTCTTCCACTCTTGTCAAACACTTTCTAACAAAATATCCTTGCGGCGAGGGGAGGTTGCTTGACCCTTTTGCGGGAAGCGGGACCTCACTCTTTGCGGCAAGTGATCTAGGAAACGATGCTGATGGCATAGAGTTACTTCCGATCGGTCAAGAAATCATTGAATCAAAATTACTCTTGTTCAGAGAGTTTACCGAAGGAGATTTTATTATTCTTAAGAAATGGATAGAGACGAAACCATGGGTTTCTTTTAATGGGTCAAGAATACTACCCGAATTACGAATAACTAACGGAGCTTATCCCGA
Source organism: Pseudobdellovibrio sp. (assembly GCA_043734765.1). Classification (GTDB taxonomy): domain Bacteria; phylum Bdellovibrionota; class Bdellovibrionia; order Bdellovibrionales; family Bdellovibrionaceae; genus Pseudobdellovibrio. The sequence goes on from JAYTFA010000282.1 coordinate 790, forward strand.
AGATACAAAAAGTGAAATTGAGCGTTATTGTGCATGTCTTGACCAAGAAAAACCACGGATAAAGAAAGTATTGCTTTTTGCATTACTATGTATTCTTGAAGATATTAGTTTTACTAGGAAAGATGGTCAATATTTGAGATGGGACCACAGGGCAAGTCGCAGTCTGGGAGGAAAAGTTTTTTCCAAAGGTACAATTAAGTCATTTGAACCCGCCATCGTATCTAAGCTTACTGAGATATTGAAAGATAGTACGAGTTATGGGAAATTACCCGGGCTGGAATTTGTTCCTCGCGAAGTTGGAAAGGTGAAACTTCATAAAGGTTCTTGTTTGGAGATAATGCCATCTCTCAAAAAAGAGATGTATGATGTAATTATCACTTCACCTCCATATTGTAACCGATATGACTATACTAGAACCTATGCCTTAGAATTGGCACTTCTTGGCTCTGATGAACAAGAGCTTAGTTCTCTGAGACAACAAATGTTAAGCTGTACAGTAGAAAATCGCTCTAAAAATTTGCAAGAAATGAACCCAGCTTGGTCGGGTATATTAAATAAGTTAGAAGACAATACATTGCTTAAAAATATTTTGTCATATTTAGAGTTGCAAAAATCAAAAAAATTACTAAACAATAGTGGTATCCCAAGAATGGTCAGAGGATACTTTTATGAGATGGCTGCCTTAATATTTGAAAGTCATAGAGTTTTAACGAAAGATGGACTGTTGGTAATGGTGAATGATAATGTGCGATACGCCGGAGCGAGTATTTCCGTTGACCTTATTCTTTGCGAAGTTGCTGAGGAAGTTGGCTTTGAAGTGGAAAAAATCATAGTACTTGAAAGAGGGAAAGGAAATAGTAGCCAGCAGATGGGTATTCATGGTCGTAAAGAGCTTCGTAAGTGCATCTATGTCTGGAGGAAAAAATAAAGACGTGAAGTTTAAAATTCCACTTAAAAGTAGTATAGAACTTGTAACCACTCATGAAGCTACACGTGCTGGATTTTTATCCATAGCACTTGAGAAAAATCGAAGTGCTTCAAAATTTGTGGCGCAGGCAAGGCAGTTGAAAATATTAGCATCTAAGGCAAAATCGCCTAAAGATTTGTTGAATCTCATCGAGATTCGAGCCGGGCTTCTTAGTGCTACAGGGTTGTCCGATAAAGCGATTAGTAATTTGCAGGAACAAGACCAAATATTCGCTGTAAGGGAATTCATCGATAAGTATCTCGATCCATCTGGCGCTGCTTTTGTAGATGAATTAGTATATCGTTTTCTTCTCACCAAAGGCGATGCTTTAGGCGGAGAGATGCGTAATATCACCGGTGCACTGGCTCAACGTAAGTTTACTGATTGTGTTGTGGGATGTTTAGAATTAGCTGGGATTGAATATTTTTGGCAAAAGAATAAGGAGTCTACTTGGCGAGTAAGTAATGATGAAAAACCTAGTGGAGATACTGATCTAAAAGCAATCTCTTGGAAGACCAAAAAAACAAGTCGTTTTCTTACCTTCAATCTCACTCTTAAAGTTGTAGATAATAAAAATGTTGACGTAATACTTCTGAATGTTTTGCATACAGAGTTTAATAGGGGTGTTTTATTAAAGCCTGAGTCTTACGTTGCACTTGGTGAATTGAAGGGTGGAATTGACCCTGCCGGTGCTGATGAACATTGGAAAACAGCAAAAACAGCACTCCAAAGAATAAACTTGACTTTTCAATCGCAGCCAGTAAAGCCTCTAACTTTTTTTGTTGGTGCTTCAATCGTCAATAGTATGGCAGGCCAAATATGGGGTGAACTTGAAAAAGAAGAACTGCATTATGCTGCAAACATGACAGTTGTGAAACAACTCACTTCGCTTTGTTCATGGCTAGTTAATTTATAATCCTTGTAATGGACATACTAGGTTCCTTCGCCGACCTCTGCGTCCCAACCCCTTCCTTCGACAAGCTCAGGACAGGCTCTTGAAAAGGAGGGGTTTTTTGTTTTTAAAAAATAATCTGATAGGCACCTCTTGACAAACGGGTTTTTATGTTGTATATTGTAGGTGGTGAAAAAGGCACCTGTTGAATGTAGAATTGAGAATGTCGAATTGAGAAAAAGATGCAAAACAAGGTGTGGTTTTGGAGCGCGACGAGGAATCCTCTGAACTGAAAATTGCTCTTTGCCTCAGGGGATTCCTCACCGTCGCTACGCTATGGTTCGGAATGACATATAGGTTTAGGTTTTCTTCGTCTGCAAACGCATACAAAACAATAAGATATGGCTTCGTGTGTAAATACTGTAATAGCATTTTCACTTCGATCTAAGCAGTATTACGTCCGAAGGACTGAAGGAATCGTAGCCCATGATTTCAATCGTGGGCGGTCGTCGCGTTTAGAAATCTTACAAATCCTGTAATCCCATTAATCACGGTCAGATTCCTCACCGTCGCTACGCTCAGGTTCGGAATGACATATAGGGTTAGGTTTTCTTCGTCTGCAAACGCATACAAAACAATAAGATATGGCTTCGTGTGTAAATACTGTAATAGCATTTTCACTTCCACTAAACCAAGAATTACGTCCGAAGGACTGAAGGAATCGTAGCCCATGATTTCAATCGTGGGCGGTGGTCGCATTTAGAAATCTTACAAATCCTGTAATCCCATTAATCACGGTCAGATTCCTCACCGTCGCTACGCTATGGTTCGGAATGACATATAGGGTTAGGTTTTCTTTGTCTATAACTACTTATAAAACAATAAGATGGGGATGTGTGTGTAAGAATGACCGTGATTAATGGGATTACAAGATTACCTATGATTATGAATATTACGCATTTATCTCATCAATTTCCTAAATCATAGTTCAGACAATCCCCGAGCGGGCATGCCAGCGGCATGCCCCTACGAATGCAACTGGGATTTATGGGATTTAAGAGATTTTTGGGATTGTGGTAAGAATAGGTTAAGTATCGATCTCACAAATCCCCTTAATCTCATAAATCACAGTTCGGGCAGGATAGAAAACCTATTGCACTATTATTTGTGTATATTGTGTATTCACAACTGACAAAGCTATGCGTATTCTTCTTTCGGGTTCGAGCGGGTTTATTGGTTCTGCACTTTCTGCGCGATTGGCGCAAGGTGGTCACACCGTCGTGCGGTTGGTTCGGGACTCGAAACATCCTGGGATTTTGTGGGACCCGTACAAGAAACAGATTGATCGTAGCCGCTTAGAAGGCTTTGATACGGTGATCCATCTTGCCGGTGAAAGCATTAACGGTCGCTGGACTTCTGCAAAAAAGAAAGCAATATTGGAAAGCCGTCTCGTGACAACAAATTTTTTAGTTGAGTGTATCTCATCATTACAGCACAAGCCAAAAGCTTTTATTTGTGCCTCGGCTATCGGATATTACGGCAATCGGGGTGATGAAGACCTCACCGAGATCAGCAAGCCCGGTAC
>JAYTFA010000283.1:0-4193 GCA_043734765.1 Pseudobdellovibrio sp.
GTTTTAGAAATTCTACTTTTTTTATAACTGATTTTGGTTTAATTATTTTTACGCCTTCAACTTCGTCCGGCAGTTCTGCAAGTTTTTGATTCAATAATGTTGAAAGTTCCGACATTTTCATTTGCGAATTCCGGCAAACAATAAACGGTATACTCGGCATATAATGGTGTTTCATATGCCCGGGAGATTCTTTTTTATCAATATCTTCACGCCATTCATATTGAAAAGTGGTCGACACCAAGGCTTCAACGATCTGAGATTTTAAAACTGCACCTTTTCTTAAAATGGCGAGTTGATAGATATCTTTATGTTTTCGTAACGATAAAACGGTGGATTCAATGCCGATCTGACTGGCCTCTCCATCCACGACAAAAACCGCATCGCCGAATTCTTCTTTAACATGCTGAGCTTTAGTGGGGCTTGTACGCCCGAATTTATTTGCACTTGGTGCGGCCAACGGCACCCCCACTTGGCGAATTAACTCCTGTGCTACGGAATGTTGGGGCCAGCGTAAACCAACGCTCGGAAGGCCCGCTGTAATTAAATCCGATACCCGTTCAGACTTAGGTAAAACCAGAGTTAATGGGCCCGGCCAAAATGTATCGGCAAGAAATTGTGTTATTTCATTCCAATCCGAAACGCACGACCTGGCCTGTTCAAGTGAATTCACATGAACAATGAGAGGATCAAAAAACGGACGCTGCTTTGTTGAGAATATTTTTTTTATTGCGTCTTCTGAATCTATTCGCGCGGCAAGTCCGTAAACAGTTTCCGTGGGCAAAGCAACAACGTCGCCTGCTTTAAGTAATTGAACGGCTTTCTCGATTTGCTGCTGAAGTGGAGACATAGCAGCAATCTAATAAAAGGGATCAAATCTGTCTAATTAAATCCATGGGATTTAATTTTTTAAGCGGTTTTAGCCCGAAATAAAGAGCTGCGCCACAAATCGGAATTAAAATAGAACACAACAATAACAGGTAATAGCCATCATAGACGGTCTTAATGTCAAAGAAGAATGTAATAATCACCCACGACATCACCAAACCCAATAACACCCCGAAAGCAATTGAAGTGAGAATCAGGATTAAAAACTGAGTTAATACGATCCTTAACACCTGTTCGCTTGTTGAACCGAGTATTTGCAGGAGATTCATTTCCTGAAGTCTTTCTTTGATCTGGGTGTTCAGTAAAACAATGAATACCAGAATTCCCACCAGAACCGCCAGCCACGCCATGAACTGCAGACCTAAAGACATCTGATCAATGTATTTTAAAGAATTTTCAATGGTTCTTCGAAGATCAATAATGGAAACATTTTTAAACTGGGTTGAAATGCGTTTCTGGAATTCCCGGATAATCTCTTTTGGCTTTGCGGAAATGGAAGTGAGAAATATCTGCGGAGCCTCATCCAGCACGCCCACCGGAAATAAAATAAAAAAGTTAGGTTGAAAGCTGGTCCACCGCACCCGCCGCAGCGATCCCACCTGCGCTTTAAGCTCTACACCCTGAACGTCTAATGTCAGGACGTCGCCGATGCTAACTTTCATCTTTTCTGCATATTTTTTTTCGATCGAAATCTGCGGGAGTTTATCTTTTTGGGTGTAGGTTCCGCGAAAAACACCTTCAACATCGTTTTCTGAATCCTGAAGATGATCGCGATAAGTTAAATTAATGCCGCGGTTTCTGAACCGGGCCTCATCGTCGGATTCGCGAGTTTGAATTTCACCCGTGGGCACAACCCGCTCGTAATTTTGATCATTGATTTTTAAAATTCTAGATCTAACAAGCGGGCTCAGTATCAGGTCTTCATTTAATAGTTCTTTGGCGATTTTTTGTAAACCGGAAACCTGTTCGGGCTGAATATCAAACATAAAAAGACTCGGTATCTGCGACGAGTACTGCGGCTTAATTTCATTAATGATCGAGCTTTTTACATGCGGCAAAAGGCTCAGCACCAATGTGGAAAGGCTCATTGTGGTAAAAACCAGTCCTGCCGAGGCCTGCTTACGTGTGAGCCCCCTAATGGCATAGCGTGTACGCCAGCTGAATTTTGTAGTGGATTTTTCTAAAAAATATAAAATAAATCGGTTGATCATCTGAAAAAATATTATCAGGGCTACTAACGACCCGGTAAAGATAGAGGCAATTTTTAAGGAATTACTCTGCCATACCGCCAGAATCCAGAACAGAATGATTGAAGTGGCCAGCCAGATAAAATACGAAGTGGTTCGTCGGTAGTCGCGGCTTTCCACATTTTGCAGAAGCATCAGCGGCCGTAAGTTAATAATCTGAAGAATCTGCGGCACCACGATCAGCATAGGCCCGAAAACCGCTATGGAACAGGTTAGCAGCAGCGCTTTAAAACTGAAAACCAATTCTAGTGGCAAATTAAATTTCTGGATCAGCAACTGCTGCAAAAACGGAACGATGATCTGTACTACTGCCACCGCCAATACTGAAGCTGAAACGGAAATTACAAAATTCTGAATTAAATAAATTAAAATAATTTTTTCATCGGACAGACCGAGAGTTTTGTAAATGGCGATGGTTTTCTTTTTGCTTAAAAACGTCCACTGCAACAGATAACTTCCGCATAAAAAACATAATCCCAGAGCTACCAGTGCCACTAAGCCCAGATAATCAGTAAAGTAGCGCAAAATACGGTTTGAATCTTCGGCACTGTCTTTGGTTGTGTTAATACTGACAATCGGATCTTTGATCTGCGACTCTAACTTTGATTTAATTGCGGCCAGATTAGTACCCGGTTCAATTTTGTAAGACCAATATTCGGTAAAAGTGCTTCCGGGTTTTAATAAACCGGTGGCGGCCAGATACTTGTTATGAATAAGAACTCTGGGCGCAAAGCCTGTGCCCCTGAACAAACGGGATGGATCTTCAACGATAACACCCGAGTAGGTAAACCGGGCTTCACCGATTTCAACAATTTCATTCATTTTTAATTCTAAAAGTTCCTGAATTTCTGGATCGACCCAGACACGGGGCTTATCAGATGCAAAACCATGAGCCCCTTCAGAAAATTTATATTGTCCGTACAACGGATAGTTGGAATCAAAAACCGCAACGCTTACCAGTTTAGAGTCTTCTGCGGTTCGCAACATCGAAAACAAACTGTAGAAATGCGTGCTTTTTTCAAAAGTAAAATTGCTTTCCCAGGTTTTTCTTTCGTCTTCAGAAAAGGCGCGGCGGGCGTTGATGGAAATATCTCCGCCTAATATCACCTGCGCTTTTTCGGCCGCCTGCCGACTGAGGCTCTGCTGAAAAACCTGCAGCAGAAAAAAACCGATCAGCCCGATTGTAAGATTAAGCACCAGAAACAGTGTGATACTTTTATAACGGGTGAGTTCGCGCAGCGCCAGCCTGAGTAAATTTTTGGTTTTCATCAGACGCCCTGGCTGAAGTGGCCATTTTTTAAAACAAAAATACGGTCGCAGCTTTTGGCCAGATCCATATCGTGCGTAACCAGTACGGTGGTAGTTTTAGTAGCGCGAACCTGTTCGAAAAATAAACTCATAACTTTGGCGCCGGTTTCGCTGTCTAAGTTTCCGGAAGGCTCATCGGCTAACAGCAATCTGGGTTTTGTAATAAGGCCGCGGGCTAGAGCCAGACGCTGGCATTCGCCGCCACTGAGCTCTGTGGGTTTGTGCGTGGCCCTGTGATCCAGCCCCACATCCTGCAGCGCTTTCATAATATCCTGATCGACAAAATCTTTTCCTAAAATTTCCAGCGGCAAGGCAATATTTTCAAAAGCGGTTAAATGCGAAACCAGATGAAACTGCTGAAAAATAAAACCGATGTTCTCAGCACGAAATTTTGTCATCTCTTGCCGGTCGAGATTTTTAATGGAACGATTGTTAATTTCGATATCTCCGTCGTCGATGTAATCAAGACCCGCTACCAGACTTAAAAAAGTGGATTTGCCACTGCCTGAAGCGCCCACAACCGCCACCACTTCTGAAGTTTCAACCTGCATGTTCAGTTCGTTTAGGATCGTCAGAGCCGTGGCACCCTGCCGGTAAGATTTTTTTAAATTTGATATTTTGAGGCTCATATTTTTTAAACTCTATTCTATTTTGAAATAAATAACTAAAAATTTATAAATATTATCGGCGATAATCTTGTGGCCTTTTTCATTGGGATGAATGCCATCAACCTGATTTAAGTCGGAAATTCCG
>JAYTFA010000284.1:0-8266 GCA_043734765.1 Pseudobdellovibrio sp.
CTGAGACCCGGGTCGGCCTGCTGCTCGCAAGATGCAAAATAGGAATTAAGATCGAACAAAAGCCACTTGAGCATTCTTATTATTTACACATAATTTACACAGAAGGCAAGGCTTGTTTTTTATGTCTAGTTTGGCGATTTCAACCGCAGCTTCAACATTCTTTCAGTCCCTTGAACATGTTTTCTTTTAAGCCCCTGTTTGGCGAGATTTTTTTCAGCAAGAGAGCGCCCACTTTGAGCAGATATAAGAAAACGAAACAGTTGAGCTTCGTGGCCGTTTAGTCCAATGGTAGCGGCTATCCTGTGGGCATTGTTTTTAGAAAGGCCGCGTTCTCCCTTTAAAATATAACTTAGATGCATCGGCAACAAGCCAAGATCTTTCGCAAAACTCCGTAATGAATAAAAAGGATTTTTGGCTCTTCTTATCAGAAACGCTGATTTTATTATTTCTTGGTACGTCATGGAAACTGATTAACACAGGAACTTCATTACCTCAAGATTTCAGTTTACATTGTAAACTGAAATCTTGAGGGGACAGCTATCTACCGAAATATTAAATTGGAGCTCCAATGTTGTTGCGGACCTTGGGCAAAGTTTAGCTATTACTTGTTTTTAATTTTAGATTTTAGATTTTGTTTTGGAATTTGTTTTGGAATTTGTTTTAATTTTAGGTTTTACTGTCTTTCGCAGGCGGGATTTCGGAATTCTTCCGATTCTCGGATCTTTTCGTTTGATGAGTTCGCAGATTTGCAAGGCCACTTCCTCAAACGATTCAGGATCTCTCAGTTCGGGAACTTCTTTTTTAATATCTGATTATCCCGATAAATTCCGTAAGCTCCGAACATGGGTTTGATTGCTGTTACGATATCGCCCAGTTCTTCTAGAATAAAATCATAAGGTGGGAGTTTTTTACTTTTTTTAGTGGCCATTAAAATGTTTCATTTTCAAAAGGCAAAATCTGTCTTACAGCTTTTCGGTCGGGGTGCAATTCATAATGATGAGCACAGTTTTTTGAGCAGGTGTCTTTCTTAATGTCGATCCGGACGCAGTCTTCACAGATGTATTCGTGAGTGTCACATCGTTTACAATCAATCTCTGTTTTTCCGGGCTGCCCGCAATGGGGGCACAATTTATACTGTTTTGAAGCTTTCATATTCTGATCCACAGCCACGCGATGATCAAAAACAAAACACTCGCCTTCGAATTGATCGTTCGGGTATTCATTTAAGTAATTAAGAATTCCACCGTGAAGCTGGTGTACATTCTTGTAGCCCTGTTTATGAACTTCGAGTATGCCTTTTTCACATCTTATTCCGCCGGTGCAGAAAATCAGAACCTTTTTGTCTTTAGGAATGTTTTTACTTTCAAGATATTGCGGAAATTCTGTAAATTTATCTGTCATCGGATTGAGTGCGCCTTTAAATGTTCCGATTTTGGTCTCGTACCAGTTGCGGGTGTCAATAATTACAGGATCCTCGTTTTTCATGACATCGTTCCACTGAGTGGGCGACAAATGATGATTTTTTCCATCCATGCCATAGGGGACCAATGTGGTGTCTCCGAGGGTTACGATTTCATTGCGGATTTTAATTTTAAATCTGCGGAACGGACACACATCGGAAAGGGAGTCTTTGAAAAAGAGATCCGGCGTATTGTAATAAGCGCAGACACCTTTCTTGAACTGATCCAAAGTTTCTTTGGTTTTTGCACAAATTGTAGCGTTGAAGCCTTCGGTGCCTATGATGATTAATCCACGAGAGTTGGTTTGTTCGGACAGTGCCTCAAGATAAATCTTTGTTTTTTCAGGATTTTCATCTCTTTGGAATTTATAAAAAGTAGATATTAGATACTCGGGATGATAATCGGTATTGTACTCGGGTCGGTCTGCTTTTTCAGCATCATTGGGATTTGTCATAGAGTGCCTTTCAGTTATAAGTCAGTGGCTCCAAACCACCGTAAATTGAACGGGTAAAGTGAACAGTAAGCTAAGCGATAGCTGAACGATTAGCTAAATTTGGTCAACGCGCAGAATCTATATCATTTTAAAGCGGGGGTCAAAGAAGAGTATTGATGTTAGCCCTAAAAATAAGATACAAGTAAGCATGTCAAATTTAGTGTTACCAGCCGTTCAAAAAGAAATTGAACGTAGAAGAACTTTTGCAATTATTTCACATCCTGATGCCGGTAAAACCACGCTTACCGAAAAACTTTTATTTCACGGCGGGGTTATTCATACAACAGGAGAGGTCAAAGGCAAAGCGGGTACAAAAGCCGTTACTTCTGATTGGATGGAACTTGAGCGGCAAAAAGGGATATCCATTACCTCATCTGTGATGACTTTTGATTTTGATAGTCTGCGCATAAATCTGCTGGATACTCCGGGGCACAAAGATTTCTCGGAAGATACGTACCGAGTCCTGATGGCAGTTGAAAGTGCATGCATGCTCATCGACGTCGCTAAGGGTGTCGAAGATAGAACAAAAAAACTATATGATGTCTGTCGTTTTCGGAATATCCCCATTTTTACCTTCGTTAACAAACTCGATCGTGAGGGAAAAGATCCTCTGACTCTGATAGATGAAATTGAGAAAACTTTAAATATGCAGTGTTACCCTGTGACCTGGCCACTGGGTATCGGGCCCAGATTTAAAGGCATTTACAATCGCCTGACCAAAAAAGTAAGTTTTTATAATCAGAGACGTGAAGATGACCTGGAGATTGAAGAGTTTGATTTTTCAGGACCACAGGATCCGATTTTAGAAAAATACCTGGATTATGAAACTCTTGCACAGGTGCGTGAGGAACTGGAGTTGATTGAAAGTGCTCTGCCGCCATTTGATGTGAATGAGTTTTTAGCCGGCAGACTTTCGCCGGTAACTTTCGGGTCGGCGAAGCAAAATTTCGGGGTGGATACTTTTCTGAAGTTTTTTACTGAATTCGCACCGTCTCCAAAGCCTCGGCCGTTAAAGAACGGACTTGAGATAAACCCTCTCTCCACTAACTTCACCGGCTTTGTTTTTAAAATTCAGGCCAATATGGATAAGCGTCATCGGGATCGTATTGCTTTTTTAAGAATTTGTTCGGGTAAGTTTGAACGCGGTATGAAAGTCAATCATGCAAGGCTTAAACGAGAATTCAGATTGTCCTATTCAAGTCAGTTTATTGCCGCAGATAAGGCCACAGTCGATGAGGCTTTTGCAGGAGATATCGTAGGGGTTGCCGACACGGGCAACTTTGCAATCGGCGACAGTGTGGCTTCGCAGGGCTTCATCGAGTTTGAGGATATTCCGAAATTTGCTCCGGAGTTGTTTGCCAAGCTGACAGTCAGAGATGCTTTACGCAGAACGAAACTAAATGAGGCTCTTAACCACTTGTCTGAAGAGGGCGCAATTCAATTATTCATCGATCCCATTGTCGGAAATCAGGAATCTATTGTGGGTGCTGTGGGGGAACTGCAATTTGAAGTTTTAGTTCACAGGTTACAGGATGAATACAATTTGGAAGTTAAAATGACACGATTACCGTTTACGGTGGCCCGATGGCCGAGAACCGCTGATGGCAGACCCATATCACAATTAAAAGGTAATTTTCAGATGTTTCAGGATGTTATTCAGCAACCGGTATTATTACTCAATCAGGAGTGGGATTTAAACTGGGCACAAAAAGAAAATCCTGACGTGGTTTTTGCAGCCAGCATTTCGAGGGCCAGATGAAAGCGCTGGAAGTTCGAAGTCTTAAAAAAGTCTATACCGATAGAGTGGCTGGTATTCCTGTTGAGGCGTTAAAGGGAATTGATTTTAATATTGAAAAAGGCTCCATCTTCGGTCTTTTGGGGCCGAACGGCGCCGGTAAAACTACTTTAATCGCTGCTATTACCACTTTGGAAAAGCCTACCAGCGGCGACATTCTGGTTTTTGGTGAAAGTGTTTTGAAAAATCCGTTAAAAACCAAAATGAGTGTCGGAGTTGTTCATCAGGAAGTTATCAATACCGGATTTTTTAATATTTCGGAGATTTTGGATTTTCAGTCCGGTTACTACGGAATCCGTAAAAACCACGAACGTTGTGATTATCTGATGCAAAAACTTTCACTGTATGAGCACCGAAATAAAAAAGTAAAACAACTGTCGGGCGGTATGAAGCGAAGACTCATGATTGCCAAAGCACTGGTGCATTCGCCGAAACTGCTTTTGCTTGATGAGCCGACAGCAGGCGTAGATGTAGGCTTACGGGAGTCTCTCTGGAGTTTTGTTCAGGAGTTAAAAGCTGAAGGAGTTTCCATTTTGCTGACAACCCATTATCTGGAAGAAGCCGAAAAAATGTGTGATCAAGTGGCTATTATCAACAACGGCCAGTTGCTGTTTAACGGAACACCGAAAAATATGATTTCAGAGTATTCACAGAAAAAACTGATTTTAATTATGAAAAGCGGCGAAACAAAAGAATATATGGAATCCAATCAATTGAGCATTGCGGAACTGCTTGAGAAATACAGCATAGATATCGGCGAAATTCACGATGTAAAAATAGAAGTCGGACGGCTGGAAGATGCGTTCTCGAAAATGGTGAAGTCATGATTATTTTTTTAACGCTGTTAAGAAAAGAAATAAAAAGATTTTTAAAAGTTATTATCCAAACCGTAGTAAGTCCGATTGTGAGTTCATTTTTATATCTGCTTGTTTTCGGAGTGTCTCTCGGGTCCAGCGTACAACTGAAAAGCGGCGTGCCCTATCTGGCGTTTTTAATTCCGGGTCTTATGGTTATGGGACTAATTAATAATGCCTTTCAGAACTCTTCCTCCTCAATTGTAACATCCAAATTTTCAGGGGATCTGGAAGATCTGCGCGTTGCGCCCATTCCTCATTCTTATATCATCTGGGCCATGGGCTTTGGTGGTGTGTTTCGTGGTTCCGTCGTGGCCATAATTACAGGAATTGTCGGGAGCTTTTTCTACTACATTCAAAGAAATGAAATGTTGCCGATTGCTCATCCGGTTTGGATGCTTTATTTTTTCCTTTCCGGCGGGTTGACCTTTGCATTTTTAGGGATATTTGTAGCCTTCATTGCAAAAACCTTTGATCAGTTAAGCGCGTTCAGTACATTTATTTTGCTTCCGTTAACGTATCTTGGCGGGGTTTTTATTTCTATTCAAAGTTTGCCGGAGATCTGGCAGGTGCTGTCAAAATTTAACCCGCTATTTTATTTAATTAACGGCTTTCGGTATTCGATGCTGGATCACTCGGACGTGGGAATCCAAGCGTCCTCCCTGATCAGTTTTGTCGGGTTATTTGTTACTTACTTATTGGCGCAGTTTGCTTTAAAAAAAGGTTCGTTTTCAAGATGGTAGTGTTAAGTAAAAGGATTTTTTATGTTTGAAAGTTTGTCGGATAAAATACTGGCTTCAGTTAAAAGGCTAAAGGGTCAGGCTCAGATCACAGAAGCCAATATAGAAGAAATTATCAAAGAAATCCGCATGAGTCTGCTGGAAGCAGATGTGAATTTTAAAGTGGTCAAAAATTTTATCGACCGTGTAAAAGCTCAGGCCCTGGGTTCCGAGGTTATAAAAAATGTAAATCCCGGGCAGATGTTCACAAAAATCGTTCACGACGAATTGGTGCGCACTCTGGGCGGAGAAAAAGTTGACGTTAACGTTCGGGAAAACCCTTCGGTTATTATGATGGTGGGCCTGCAAGGTGCCGGTAAAACAACCTCAACCGCCAAGCTGGGTCTTTATATCAGACAGAAATTGGGTAAAAAAGTCGGCTTTGTTCCGGCCGACGTTTATCGTCCTGCGGCCATTGAGCAACTGCAGATTTTAGCTAAACAGAATAATTTCAGTTGTTTCAGCTCAACAACCGAAATGAAGCCATCGGATATTTTAACGGCGGCATTGGAGTGGGCTAAAAAAGAATTGATTGAAGTTTTAATTCTCGATACCGCCGGTCGTTTGCAAATCGACGATGAACTGATGGCGGAACTCGAAAATCTCAAAAAAATTATTACTCCGACTGAAATTCTGCTGGTGGCGGACGCCATGCTCGGGCAGCAAGCGGTGAGTGTTGCAGAAACTTTTCATCAGCGCCTGGGGCTTAGTGGCCTCGTTTTAACTAAAGTTGACGGCGATGCCCGCGGTGGTGCAGCATTATCTATTCGTGAGATGACCGGAATTCCGATCAAGTTCATGGGCGTGGGAGAAAAAGTTTCGGCTCTTGAAGTTTTTCATCCGGACCGTTTGGCCGGACGTATTCTTGATATGGGAGATGTTTTAACTCTGGTTGAAAAAGCTCAGGAAGTGATGGATCACAAGGAAGCTGAAAGATCTGCAAAAAAAATGATGAACAATCAGTTCACATTAACGGATTTTTTAGCCCAGATTCAGCAGCTTAAAAAATTGGGCGGAATAGAATCCATGTTAAAATTTTTGCCGGGCATGGGTGAAATATCAAAGCAGATGAAGACCATGGCCCCGCCTGATAATGAAATGAAAAAAATTGAAGCCATTATCAGTTCTATGACAATTCAGGAGCGTGAAGACCACCGCATCTTAAATGGCTCACGGCGTCAGAGAATTGCGACCGGCAGTGGAACCAAGGTTCAGGATGTTAATAAACTGGTAAAGCAGTTTGAAGAAGCCAAAAAAATGATGTCGGGTATGATGTCAGGCATGGGTAAGATGGGAATGAGAAATGCCACCCGATCCGCAAAAGGCTCAATGAAATTTCCATTTCGAGGCTAAATCAGCTTAATTTATATGGTTTTTGATAAAATCATTTGAAAATTAACATAATTAGGTTATAAATCTTGTCTTGTTAGTTTTATAAGGAAGGTATTCTCATGGTCGTTATTCGTTTAGCTCGCGTTGGAAAAAAGCATGATCCTGCATACAGAATTACAGTTGCAGATTCTCGTAAATATGTAACCGGTAAGTTTATTGAAGTTTTGGGAACTTACATTCCAACTCCAATGGGCAAGCAACAAAAAGTAACTTTAAATGTTGAAAAAGCTAAAGAATGGTTAACTAAAGGCGCTCAGCCTTCAGATACAGTTCGTCACGTATTAAGACTTGCTGGACTTGTAACCAAACCTTCAAAAAAACAAGCTAAAGCAACTGCTAAAAAAGCTAAGGCTTAATAGTTGTTAAGTAATTGTTAAGTTTAAAGAAATTTAAAATAACAGTTGTCATCACAATCTGTTCTTGAATAAAGTTATAAACAGATGTGGGAGAAAAAATGGATAATCTAAAAGAACTAGTTGAGCACATGGCTAAGTCTCTGGTTGATAAACCGGAAAATGTTATTGTTGATGAAATTCCCGGACAGCAGACTACTTTATTGGCGTTAAAAGTTGATAAAGAAGATCTTGGAAAAGTGATCGGTAAGCAGGGTAAAACCGCTGCTGCGATGAGAACGATCATCAGAGCTGCCGGCACTAAACTTAACAAACGTTACCACTTAGATATTGTTGAATAGAAGTAAACGCTTAAATAATTTGTTAATTAAGGAGCTTTAAACAAGCTCCTTTTTTTTTAAGAAAAAATATGACGAAACAGAATAAAAAACATATAGGAAAAGTTTTAAATGCCCACGGGATCCGGGGCGATATCTATTGCATTGTTTTTTCAGGAGACACAACGTGGATTTCAAAAACGAAGTCCCTCAACCTAGGTGACGAAAGTTTTGAGATTTTAAAAATTAAGGCTTTTAAAAAAGGCTTCATTGCCACGCTGTCAGGCTTCACAGATAGAAATAAAGCCGAAGAGTATAAGGGGTCTGAAGTCTGGGCCGACGCATCGCTCTTCGTTTCTGCAAATGGCGAAGCTATTTATCTGAATGAACTCATCAGCTTTAAAGTCATCGATAAAATCTTAGGGGACATCGGGCTTATCACAGCTTTTTCCTCCAATAGTCTTCAGGATCTGCTGGTTATTTCTCATAACAGCAAATCCTTTGAGATTCCATTCGTTAAGGATTTTATTATTAATATTGATTTTGAGAAAAAAGAAATTCTGACGCAGTTGCCGGAAGGCCTGCTTGAAATAAACGAGCCGGACACCGATGATTAAATTTAAAATAATCACTTTATTTCCTGAATTGATTCAAAACTACCTGAAGGATGCTATGATCGCCAAGGCCCTCGGTATGAATTTACTGTCCGTTGATCTGATAAATCTCAGGGATTTTTCCGATAACGCCTACAAATCCGTGGACGATTCTCCTTTTGGGGGTGGCGACGGGATGCTTATAAGAGCTGACATCCTCGAAAAAGCCT
>JAYTFA010000285.1:0-10099 GCA_043734765.1 Pseudobdellovibrio sp.
ACCACTTTAAGCGGCGGTAATCTGCAAAAAAGACTGACTCGGGCCTTACAGGATTTTGATGGTAAGCCTGAAGCTCAGATTATTCATATTCTGACTTTACGCTCGATGAGTCAGGCAAAATATACTCCCACCAATCTCGGCCACTTCGGTTTGGGTTTTGATTTTTATACTCATTTTACCTCTCCGATCAGACGATACCCGGATTTGATTGTACATCGCTTGCTGAAGAATCAGATTATGCCTAAGAGTCACTATCGTCTTATGCCTGAAGAAGATCTGTTAACTGCGGGAATCTGGCTTTCAGCCTGTGAACAGAAGGCCGCTAAAGCTGAACGGCAGATCCAAGCCATAAAAAAAGCACGATTCATGCTGAAGATGGTGGGCGAAACTTATGATGGCCTGATCAGCTCGGTTACTAAATTCGGTTTCTTTGTTTTGTTACGTGAGTTTAATATTGATGGCCTTGTTCGCTTAGATGACCTGGGCAATGACAAATGGGAATTCAGCGAAGAAAACTTAACTTTAACCGCAAAAAGATCCGGCTTTACCTATAAAATGGGCGATGTGGCCAGAGTGACCATCAGTATGGTGGATGTTGAACAGGGACAAATTAATTTTGTGCTGGAAAAGAATGCCAAGGATATTAAAACGCAAAGACCTCCGATTAAAGCTCCCGGAAAGTTTCATGCAAAATCTTTTGATAGACCCGCGCAACACTCTAAAGGAAAAAAAGATTTTCCGGAACCCAAACGCGACAAGAAAAAAACTAAATTTTATGAGCCCCGCGAAACCCCGAAAGTCCATGTAAAACAGACTTATATTCCACCGGCTCCGCAAGATAGTTCAAAAGAAAAACCATTTGCCAAAGATTATGAGCCGAAACCTCGCTATGCATCTTTGTCAGACTATCTTGATCAGAAAAA
The DNA here is from genome assembly GCA_043734765.1 of Pseudobdellovibrio sp. GTDB lineage: Bacteria > Bdellovibrionota > Bdellovibrionia > Bdellovibrionales > Bdellovibrionaceae > Pseudobdellovibrio. Next base: position 924 of record JAYTFA010000285.1, read on the forward strand.
GAAAGGCCCAAATGAAGAGAAATCAGAATCGAAGCCCGCTTTTAGGTCCGTTAAAAATCGGAAGGACACTGAAAAACGCGGCCCGCCTAAAGACAATTCTGGCGGTCTTCGCAAAACACGGACTGCGAAACCTAGTCGAAACAATAAATCTAGGTAATTTTCTTTCTACGGTCTCATCAAATTCTGACGAGTCCGAAAATTTAACGATGCAGAACAGATTAAGACTCAGCTTTGAAGAGCTGGGTCCGACTTTTGTAAAATTCGGCCAATTGATGGCTTCACGCCCCGATTTGGTTCCGCAGGAATATATCGACGAAATGTCTTTGTTACACGATCAGGTTCAACCACTTTCCTTTAAGGTTATCGAGCAGGTTTTAGTTGATGAGCTCGGTTCAGACTGGAAAAAACACTTTCAAACCATCGAAGAAAAGCCGCTGGGATCTGCCAGCATTGCGCAGGTTCACCGGGCTGTGCTTGTAACGGGCCAGCAGGTAGTGATTAAAGTTCAAAGGCCGGGAATAGTACAGGTGATCAACGATGATTTAAATGTACTTTATTTTATTGCCGAATTACTCGAACGTTACATTCCTGAAATCCGCCCCTTTAATCCGATCGGAATGATTGATGAGTATTTCAAAACTTTAGAGCTTGAAACAAACTTTGTTGTTGAAGCCAACAACATCAGGAAATTCAAAGAAAACTTCAAAAGCGAACTTAATGTTAAAATTCCCGAAGTCCATTTTGATCTTGTGACCGAAAGAGTTCTCGTGATGGAAGAACTTCTGGGCCGGAGACTTTCTCAGGAAGGTTCTCTTAAACAGGAAAATATCGAGGCCAACGAAGTTATCCGAGCGGGGCTCAAAGCCTATTTAAAAATGGTATTTATCGACGGCTTTTTTCACGGCGACCTCCATGCCGGCAATTTCTTCGTATTTCCGGGAAATAAAATAGGCTTAATAGACTTCGGCGTTGTCGGCAGATTAAATTCCAAAACGCAGACCGCTATCGTTAATATGCTGATCGCACTTTCAAAAGAAGATTATGTCCGGTTAGCCTATGAATATGTGGATCTGGCGCCTTTTTCGGACCAGGTCAATGTGGATGTTTTCGGTAAAGAACTGCAGTCCTTAATTTCTCCGTATTATGGTTTAACCACCAAGCATATGAATATCGGAAAAATTCTGATGTCGTCTTCCAGTATTGCGGCTCAACAGGGCCTCTCGTTGCCGACTGAGCTGATGTTGTTTTTTAAGTCTATCGTATCGATTGAAGGGTTAGGTCAGAAAATTTCATCGGATTTTGATTTTCTGCAAATGACACTTACAATGATCGCCGATGTGGCCAATCACCAGTTTAAACCGACCAAGTTTATTGATGAAGCCAATATCCTCCTCCGTGAATCGCGCGGCTTTTTAAATTCACTTCCTCGCCAACTGAATATGATTTTACGGCGGATGAATTCGCCGGACTATAAAACAAAAATTCATATTGATGGCATTGAAGATTTACGAAAAACCATTCTGGTTTCCTTTAATCTGTTGTTCCTCGGAATTATCATTGCGGCCCTGATTATTTCAAGCTCCCTGATCTATCCGCATGAATCGTCGTGGAAACTGGCCGGAATGCCGGCCCTCAGCTTAATCGGTTATATCGCCGCACTGGCCCTGGGACTTGCAGCTTTTATTAATTACATAAAGAAATCATAAACTCAGTTAAGGAATCCTATGCAACAGATTTACTACGAACTCAGTGTTTTGGCAAAAGCCGTAAATTTTAAAAACTTGTCCGGTGCCGCACTCCACGTGGGCTTGAGTCAGCCGCAGTTATCAAGAATTATTGCCAAGATCGAAGATGAGCTTAAAATTGTGCTCTTGGATCGTTCCGCGAAAAGAAAATCCGGCTGGACACCGATTGCCTTTCAATTGGCGCATATGTTTGAAAAATCGATCAAACGCCTTGAAGGCGAATTGCAATCCCTCAGCCAGAATCAACTGGTTAATGAAATTCACATCGGTACGTTAGAGGGGCTTTCCAATTTTGCCATCAACACCTGCAAACATTGTTTTGACCAAACCGGCGTGGCCAAAATTTACATTGAAATTTATGATTTAAATGAACTCGAAGCGCATTTTTTATCAGGAAATTTGGATATTATATTTACTTCCAAGAGCCCTGGCCGCCAGAAGTTTAAATATCTGAACGAATTAGGCTTTCAGATACTGGAAAAAATCCAGACCAACAAGAACTATGCCCTGCTATCGAGTTTTGAATATGGTCGTGCCAATAAAAAAGATTTTGATGATTTTAAACATGTGCTTATTACAAACTCTCTGACCATCAGAAAAGAATGGTTTAATGCTTTCGGCGGAACAGGTTTTTTACCAACAGAAGCCAAGCGCGGTAAATCAAAAGACCAGCACGAACCCGTCCTTATGATCGGATCGGAAATATTGAACCCGACGCTATGGCAACAGGTTACAGCTGCCACGGAAATGAAATAGGGTCGCTGGTATGTTTCTGGTACCTTACGACTATTCGCGCCAGTAATGGCAGGTGTAGCCGTTTGGGTTTTTTTGTAAATAATCTTGGTGGTAGGATTCGGCATTGAAAAAGGTTTTTGCCGGTACGATTTCTGTTACAATCGGGCGTTTCCATTTTCCGGACTTTTCAACTTCACTTTTAACTTCTTCGGCGGCTGCTTTCTGCTGGTCGGAAAAGTAAAAAATTGCAGAACGATACTGGCGTCCTACATCGTTGCCCTGCTGATTTTTGGTTGTGGGGTCGTGCAACTTAAAAAAGGCATGAAGTAATTCTTTATAAGAGATTTTTTCCGGGTCAAATTCAACCTGAATGGCTTCTGCAAACTCTGTTTTTCCGGTTTTTACCATTTCATACGTAGCCTTGTCTCCGTCTCCGCCGGAGTAGCCCACTTCTGTATTGATCACGCCTTTATAGCTTCGTAACAGTTCCTCCACTCCCCAGAAACATCCTGCTGCTAAGATGGCCTTTTCAGTTTTCATAATTTCTCACGCATTTCACAATCTAAACTGGCTTCAGTCGAGCCCACATCCAGTTTAAGATAGAGTGATTTTTGCTGATAATCGCGAGAAGAATTCGCCTGTGAAGAAATTGCAGTTTGAAGATGTGTGAGTTTTACTGAATTCACTTTTTCCTCAATAACATCTGCATAAAAATTAAAATCTTTAAAGTTTTCATCAATCGCCGCTATGCCGTATTCAGATACCGGCACTTCAATTAACTTGATTTCGGGTTTGGACCATAAAATACAGAATAATACATAATGAATCATTTTGTTCCTCCCATTAAGCACAGCATTTCAAACATCGTATCCACGGCGGCAAGCCCGGTGATTTGTGACGAGTCGTAAGCCGGACAGACTTCAACTATATCGCCGCCTACAAGATTTTCGATTTTAAGGGCGCGTAAAATTCTCTGAGTTTCATACGTTGTTAATCCTCCGGGAACAGGAGTTCCGGTGCCGGGGGCATAAGCCGGATCCAAACAATCAATATCAAAACTTATATAAGTGGGACCTTTAAAGGCCGGTAATGTTTTTAAAAATTCAGCCAATGAATTTTCACGGACATCATCTACTGTTTTTACGGTGATATTATGCTTCTTAACAAAATCGCTGTCGTTGCCTGCGGCCAAGGGTCCTCGAATACCGATTTGCAACATCGTTGATGGATTGACCAATCCTTCTTCAACGGCGTGTCGTGCAAAGGCACCATGGTGATACTCAAATCCCCATGCGGCAGGATAGGTATCAAGATGCGCATCGAAATGAATAAAATTTAAAGGTACACCGTACTTTTTTTTCAGTGAGCGCAAAACAGGTAAGGTGGTGGAATGATCGCCGCCAACAGAAATAAATTTTTTATTGGTCGATAAAACTTTCGTAATAAACGTCTCTATTTTTTCGTAAGTTTTCGCCTGGTCAATCGGTACCACGGAGCAATCTCCGACATCGGCAACTTTAAGAACATCAAACACCGACATTCCGCGACTCATATGAAACCCGCGCCCCAAACTTGAAACTTCGCGAATCAATGTGGGTGCAAAGCGCGCCCCGGGACGGTAGGAAACCCCGCCATCATACGGAATACCGAAGAGAGCAACGTCGAAGTCATCTTCTAAATGAGCAATCGGTAATCTAAAAAAAGTTTTTATACCGGAAAATCTCGGAAATTCCCGGCCGCTGATTGGTTTGTATTCTTGATTCATAATTGTTTACTTTCGTGTGTGATTTCAAGTTGTATTATTGACAATAATCAACTTGGTTTCAAACTGTTTATCCATTAAGATACAACATCATGCAAAAAGAACTTCTAAACTGGTACAGAATCAATAAACGCGATCTGCCATGGCGCAAAAATCGTGATCCTTATCGAATTTGGATATCAGAAGTTATGCTTCAGCAAACCACTGTAGCGGCGGTCATTCCCTATTATGAAAAATTTATGAGCCGTTTTCCGCAGGTTGCGGATTTGGCGCGAGCCAGCGAACCCGACGTTCTTGAAATGTGGGCAGGGCTTGGCTATTACTCCCGCGCCCGTAATATTCATAAATCAGCTAAAATAATTTCAACGGCCGGTTTTCCACAGAGTGCTGAACAGTTGCTGGAGCTCCCCGGGTTCGGTCCTTATACGTCCCGCGCTGTAGCCAGTCTGGCCTTTAATGAATCCGTTGGGGTTCTGGACGGGAATGTAATTCGTGTATTATCGCGAATGCGTGGATTGAAATTAGACTGGTGGCTTCCAAACGACAGAAAAATTCTACAGGATTTTGCAGATGCGCTGGCTCAAACAAAATACAATTCTGAAGTTAATCAGGGCCTCATGGAACTCGGAGCTACTATTTGCACGCCGAAAAAACCGCTCTGCTTGCTTTGCCCGTGGAAGTCGGGATGCAAAGCCCTTAAAAAAGATATTGTAGATCAGCTGCCGCTTTCAAAGCCCAAGCAAGCCGGAGAAATGTGGCATTGGCAAATGCAGATCTGCACAAAAAAAATTAAAAAGAAAAATAAAATTTATTTAGAAAAAAATAAAGTGACTCCTTTTTTGACGGATATGCTTTTTCCGCCCAGTCAGGCCAAAGCCATTCAGAAAAAACCGGTTAAATACGATCTAAAACATTCCGTAACAAAATATGATATTTACATCCAGATTCAGAACAAAGCCCCACAAAAACCCATTAAGTCCAATTGGTATGATTTAGATACTATAAAAAAGATAAATCACTCCAGTTTAATGACTAAAATTTTGAAAAAACTTGAATAATCAAGTAGGATAAATCCAATGTTGAATTTGCTGCCCCTTATCTTCAGTTTGACGGTTTTTAACAGTGCAACAGCTGCCACTCATCCCCTCACAGGGTCTTCAATTATAAATCAGGCCAGCAACAGCATGGTTTTTACCCAGATGGGCTTCAGGTTAGATACCGTTCCACCAGAATGGAATTACAATAAATCAATCAACATGAATTCAAACTCAATTGAACTGGGTTTGGGAAACAAAACCCTATTGTCTTTTCGATCGGAAAATGTGTCGATTAAAACAAATTTGGAACAATATGTGCGGCAGTATCTGCGTGATTACAACCAATATGGCTTTGAAGTAACCAGCCTTCAATCCAACAGCAAAAGTGCTGTTGCTTCTGTTATTGTGGATCTGAATCAGAAAAATAAATTAAATAAATCCAGACAGGTTTTTTTCTATCATCAGGACAAGATGATCATTGCCACCTGTGCCGACGATGCTGCTAACTTTGATAAAACAATCGCCATTTGCAACCAAGTACTTGGTTCTTTCAAATGGCGATAATTACAAATACTTAATTAATACTATTTTATTTCAAATTTGAGACCGTACTGCTTAGCCAATGTTTCAGCTGTTTTAGGAACACCCACACGGTTGGCCGTTCTTGTTTCCAGAACCATATTGCCTTTCAACTCATCATTTCCATCTGAACTGATATACTTATGGTAACGGTGCGAATACTTATCGTTAGAGTCACTGCACGTGTATAAATTAGGAAAATACCCCATTGCAAACTTGATATCCCCTTTCGGCGACAACCGATTCAGCGATTGAGTTAATGAAGACACCGATAGAAGCAGCTGAATATCTGAGACTTTGTCCAGGTCAAGATGAGTTTCCTTTTCAAATTTATCTATAACCGCTTCAGAAGTTTTTGTATTTGGTGTTACAAACGCTTTCGGCACGGAAAACTGACAGGAATCTTTTCTCGGAATTTTGTCTTTATAATTTCTTATGTCATTAGCCAAATGGGTTAAAAATAATTCTTCTGAATCAGAATCAGTGTCATCTGCATCATTTTTTTCCGTTACATTTTCTTCGGCCGGTTCCGGTTTAAGTTTACTCAGATCTGGTTTTAGAATTCCCGCATTTGCCAGTAAATCGGAAGCCGCCCGATTTACGATAAAAACTTCATTTGAGAAAATTTCATATTCATTACTCGTAATACCTGCCTGCTCCAGATAATTTATATTTCCATAGAGCGGATTGCCATCCACAACCACCAGATTAATTTCTTTTTCGGTAGCCATGCGAACCAGATTTGTATAAGGATTCGGATTTTGAATACTTACACCGATGACAGATCCCATTGCGCCCACGGCCAGCTGGCCTACGCCGGCTTCACCAGAAGCTGTGCCCCAGTGATTTATCATTTTAGCGGAGTTTTCAGTCATCATGTTGTAAAGGTATTCATCCGTAAAAATTTTATTCAGCTTACTGGATTTATCACGAGTTAAAGTACGATCCACATAACGAGCTGCCAGCTTAATTTCTTCAAGAACACTTTTGGTTCCGGTTGGAACCCAATCAGATCCGATAGAAAGTCTGACGCCTGCAGTATGGGCCGCTTCTATATCTAAAGTTTCTCCATAAAGTAAAAGATTTGAATAAGGAGACCAAATGAGCCCCATATCATTTTTTGCTAAATCAACATAGTCATCATTTTTATCGCCTTTATCTACCGGATCGTTTCCGGCAATTCCATCACCGCGTAATCCAACACCGTGGATAAAATTAACATGAGGCTTGTTAAGGCCTAATAGTTTAATAAGTTGGTATTCAGTCTGATTGTAAGGGTCGTTGCGACGCCCTTCCGCTAGATGGGCGATGATTGCAGAGTGATTGGCGGATTTGATGTATTCTTTTTTTCCGGCTATGGTTTTGTGGATAAAATAAATATAACGAATAAATTTCGGATGAAGTGTAGCTGGATGTTTAGTGCAGGAAGCTTCCAGTATTTTTTTATTAGAAAGAATTTTTACACCAACCGGTGTATTGATATTTTCCACGGTTACGGTATTGATTTCAGGTCCCGCGCAGTGCAGTTTTATGTCTTTCAGCAATGCCTCTTCATAGGACTTACCTGCATCAATATCTTTTTTGAGAACATTCCAAACGTACGACATTTCAAGCGGGTACACCAGATCGGTCGGTGCCTGTACTGCGGCTTTTGCCGAAACATAAGCGGAACTGTCTTCAACTTTGTAAATTCCGAAACCATTGATACAAGAGCTCGGCCCCTGTAAGAAAACGGTTCCATTAATCATGTTTTGCAGATTGGACCAGCGAAAAGCCGCGCAATTCATAGCTACGCCATATCCTATCCAGGGATTCATGTTCTGACTGACAGATTTTTTGTAGTTGCCCCAGTCGCGCCACTCAAAGCGGTTTTGAAATTGCCCTTTGGCAGCAGGCCAGGTAGGCAATACATTTTGTTTTGTATGATTATGTAAATTGAGCAGACCGGGATAAATAGCATCATAATTTTTTGCGTTCGGCTGCATGAGAGTAATAACTGTTTTATCTTTTTTTTGTTCATCAGCGGTAAATGCGGGAATGGATTTTGGAGTTAACGCTCCCATTGCAGTGATAACCCGGTTACTGCCGATTTCAACATAGCCTAAAAAGAAATTATTTTTATCTTTTTTTAGATAAGCGCCGGGGATATTTCCGATTAAAACCACAGGCTTTGCAGCGGACCTCGCCGTTGCCGGATTTCTAATGCCAAATTGAGCGCAACTGGCAATCAGTCCGGAAAATATAAAAACTAACAGCACTGACATAAAAAATTTATGTAACATGAACTTCCCCCGATGACTTAATGTATGTATTTATACTAATATGACTTTAGGAAAAGCCCTGGGCTCTTTCTAAAATCTAGACAAAAACACTGCTCAACTTAAGTCGAGTCTATTTTGACCGGCAAAATGTTAAGATTTCATTCACAACGTAAAACCAGTCTTGTAAACAAAATTCTTTATAACTATTCTATAGTTATCCCAATTACTAGCGAAGGAAGAATATGAAACAAATACTTTTAATTAGTGTAATCACTACTTTTGTTTTTGGATGGTTCGGTTGCAGCCATTTTGAAAAAAACTTTGGAATTAGAACCGTATCCAGTGTTCAGGATGTAACGACAGCATGGTCATATGATCCGGGGCCAGCTCCCGAAACACCAATGGGAAAAGAACTTATTGATATCGTGGCTTCACAGCCTTATATGCCGGGAATTTCCAAGGAGCTGACCGGCGACCAGAAATTCAGACCTGCATTCGGCCCCACTCTCTGGAGAATGATCCAGGAACCGAACAGCATTAAAATTTTATTTATCGGTCAGGATGGAACGCACATAGCCGAAGCGGCCGGAAGAACGGCCACTGCGGGTTTCGGTGGACGGGCTCAGGATATGGCAGCCCACTTCGGAGTTGAAACCAGCGCTGCGTTCATGAATGCTTTTGCCTTTACAATTAAAGGACAATATTCGGGTTACGGTGCTCCGGTTATATCAGAAATTAATGGTGTTAAAAAAGTTTCTTTTGATTCAATCGTCGATAACGGTATCTGGATGATGGCGCAGGATCAGAACAGTCCAATGGTTAAATGGAGAAACAGCCTGATTGACTGGATTATCAGAAACAATAAAGATTCTTTACGCCTTGTTGTTCTATTCGGCGGATCCGCTCAGGATGCAATCGGCACTTTCATTGAAAGCCACGGCGGAAAAGTAGGAGCAAAGTATTCTGTTGAAGATTTATTAGCTAAAAAAATAAAAGTTCCGGTATTTATTTCTGAATCCGGTGGCAGTAACAAAGAAGTTCCTGTTGCAGTAACTAA
>JAYTFA010000286.1:0-2017 GCA_043734765.1 Pseudobdellovibrio sp.
TTCTTTTGATTTTCTGGAAATACAGGAAATTTATCGTGATCATTTTGTGGAAAATAAAAAACGGCTAGGTGAAATTTCCGCTCAGCTTAACTTTGTTAATCGTAATTATAATGATCTGCAGTTGAACGAGTTCCACGGAGCGTACGATCTGATTGTCAGCAGTCCACCTTATTTTTTAGTCTCTCAGGGAAAGCTTTCTCCCAGTGAATTTAAAAATCGTTGCCGTTTTTTTATCGACTCGGATTTTAAAAACTTAGTGTTGGGAATTGTGCACAGTTTAAAAAAAAACGGGGTTTGCTATATGCTATTGCGGGATCTTCCTCAGCATGGGGTCAATATGGTTCAAGAGGCCGAGAAAATCTGCTCAGGAAAACTTAAAATGGAGGTGCTGGGAGACATTCGCGGCACCCAATTCTTACGGCTTGCTCCGCTTTCTCAGTAGGGGTTGTCAATTATTTTTTTCAATAGGGCGTCTACTGGGGAAATCTTCCACTTTATTTTGATTTTTGAACATGCTAGTTATACCCCATATGTCACACCCGCCAGTTGAAATGAATATCAGCGAAAATTCAAATAGATATTTGGATGAGGCCAGTCGCGTACTGGCGTCCTCGTTGAATTATGAAATGACACTCGTACAGATTGCCAAGCTCCTGTCGGCTCCCAATATCTCAGACCTTTGTACGATCAATATTTTAGAGCCGGGGCGGTTGCTCCCGCGTACAATTTCAGTTCAACACAGCAACCCTTCAAAACTGAAGTTGGCCGAGGAAATCTCAACAAAGTATCCGCTCAATTTTACAGAAAAAAGCGGTACGGCCCAGGTATTACGAACCGGGCGCTCAGAATTTTATCCTGAAATTCCCTTAGATCTCATCAAGGACGTGAGTAAAAATGAAGAGCACTATCAGCTTCTGGTAGAGCAAGGGCTGAAGTCCGCCATTATGGTGCCACTGAGCTCGCGGGGCTTTACCTACGGGGTTATTTCGCTGTTTACCGATGAGTTCGGAAGAAAATACACCATAGATGACTTAAAATTCGCTGAAGAGCTTGCAAGGCGATGTGGCGTTGCGGTCGACAATGCCCTACTCTTTGCGGAAGTGCAGGAGCAAAGAAATCAATATCAGGTAGCGCATTTTAAAATGGAAAAGCTGGCAGCCTCGGCCGAAGCCGCGAATCAGGTTAAAAGTCTTTTTTTGGCCAATATGTCGCATGAGATCCGAACTCCTCTGGGCGCAATTTTAGGATTTATCGACTTACTGAACGATCCGAATTTGAAGCCTCAGGAGCGCAGTAAATATATGGACGTCATCACCCGCAATGGCTACCAATTAACTCAGCTGATTGATGATATTCTTGATTTATCCAAAGTCGAAGCTGGTCATCTCGAAATTGAAACGCTGGAAATGTCCCTGCATACACTTTTATCTGACGTAACAGCATTGATGTCTTTACGGGCTCAGGAAAAAGGACTTTTGTTTACAGTGATAAATTCTCCCGGGTTACCTGAGCTTATTTATTCAGATCCAACCCGCCTCAGGCAGATTCTGATAAATATTATCGGTAACGCTATAAAATTTACAAGCCAGGGCGAAATCAAAGTTAGAATTTCGGCAGAGACTATTGCCGCAGGTAACACCCAAAAAATTATTTTTACAGTTGATGACACCGGATTAGGTATAGCTGCCGAAAACCAAAATCGACTTTTTGAATGGTTTACGCAGGCCGATGCTTCCACTACACGTCGTTTCGGGGGCACCGGACTAGGATTGGCACTATCGCGAAAACTGGCTCGCGCTCTGGGCGGGGACATTCGGCTCAGTCAGAGTTTCTCCACCGGTTCACAATTTATAATTACAATCGCAAATAATCTCGCCGAAAAAACAATTCAGCCTAAAATCCCGCAGTTGAAAATTAAACTGCCGGATAATACACATAGACCGCTCGAAGGTGTGCGTATTCTGTTGGTGGAAGATTCAGCCGACAACCGAATGTTGATCGAAAGTATTCTCGGTCG
>JAYTFA010000287.1:0-2652 GCA_043734765.1 Pseudobdellovibrio sp.
AATCCTTTTTTTCCTTCTGCAACATAGGGATTATGCTGCTTGTAGTTATCTGCCAGATATTTATTTGCGGCTTCCAGCGGTTGATGCTGGTTAAACGCCAGATCGTAAAATTCGGTAACGATGCGTTTATTCTTTTCCTGAACACTTTCTTCGGCGTGCGCAGGGATAAAAGCCATTAGTGCAAGAGCTGCGATTATAAATTTCATTTAAACCTCCAAAGTTTTGAAATTCTGATTTATCTTGTTTTAGCCTCTGATACATAATTAAGTAAAATGCATAATACTTATTGATTTAATTACCTAAACTGCATAATACAAAGGTATGAAGAATAATCTGATCCAACATCTCGAAAAACTTAATTATTTCAAAGCGGTTGCCGAAAACTCTTCCTTTTATAAAGCTTCGCTGAAGCTCGGCATCAGTCAACCGGCCCTTACTCGCAGCCTGCAAAGTCTCGAATACGTTTTGGACCTGAAGTTACTGACAAGAAGCACTAAGGGAGTAAAATTAACACCGGATGGGGCGCGCCTCCTTGAGCTTACCCGGGAAATATTTCTTAAAGTTGAAGGCTGGGAATCCTTTTCTAAAAATGAATCCCCCGAAGGGTTGAGGCAGCTTCGCATCGGCACTTACGATAATTTGGCCACAAGTCTATTGCCCACTCTGATAAAAAGTCTTGAAAAAAAATATCCGCAACTGGAAATTAAACTTTTTGCGGGTCCCAGCAACAGTTTTCTGAGCCTCGAGCTTTTAGAAAAAAAACTGGATTATATTTTAATCGCAGAACCTCAACGCCAGCGTCAGATTTCTTACAAGCCTGTTGGCGAAGAAAGTTACGGCTTCTTTGCTTCTGCGGATTATATAAAAAAGTGCGGCCTTCGCTCCCCGTTAACATCCAGTGAATTGAAAACTCACAGGCTCTTAACCATCCCGACCGCTATTGCCGGCATCAGTAAATCGGTAGATCGGCTGCTCTGGGAAACCCAGATTTCCAAGGGAGTTGAATTCAACAGTTTTGAAGTGGTTAAATCCGCTATGCTACAAGGGCTAGGGATTGCATTTATGCCGGTTCTGAGCGTATGGCGGGAATTGAAAGAAAAACAAACAAAGCAAATCTTTATTTCCGGCGAAGCTAAAAAAAACTTGGGGCGACACCGGATGTTTCTCTGCGCGCGAAGCGATGATACCGATTTGCAGTATAATGATTTATGCGATCATTTACGACTTATGGTAAGCCATATCCAAGAGCAAAATTAATTTGAATCACTTACTTATCAACAACGCTCTCCACCCACTGCACAAAAGGCTCCAGTTGCATGGCGCCCGATTGGCGCGCCCGCTCGATGCCTTTGGCAAAAATCGCAACGGTGGGGATTCCACTGATATGATATTGATTTCCAACAGCGGGATTCGCTTCCGTATTAACCTTGGCCAGAACAACTTTACCTCTCAGCGACTTATTGGCTAACTTAAATGTAGGTGCAAACTTAAGACAGGGCCCGCACCATGGAGCCCAAAAATCCACAACAACCGGAAGCGGGCTTTTTTGGATTAAAATGCTCAACGCCGTCGCCTTAACTTCATTCACGCCGTCGTGAAGCGCCAGAACTGTTTTGCATTTTCCGCAAATGGGAGCCTTGTCTTTTAATGAGGTCAATGAAATGCGATTGAGCTGATTGCATTTTTCACAGACTGAATAGGTGAATTCATTTGCCTGGCTAATATTGTAAGGTTCCTCTTTTTAAATCATGGCAGAACTTCATTCGTTCGATCATCGAACTTGAAAGATCATCGTGATATAGCCCATAGGAATCAATATAAATTCCTTTTACACTTTTGGTCGGCGAAGAGATTGCATACAAAATTGATTGATCATCAGGATCTGCCAGATTTTCAAAACGGATAATGTCATCAAAAAATATTTCATGCGGATACAATTCAGTTTTATCGGGGCCGTAATAAAAATGATCATAGCTCGGAACAAAGTTTTCAGTGTATCCCAGAGCTTCGAGTTCTTTTACGGTCTTTGAAATATTCGCCATTTCTGGAGAGGCCGATTTGATGTTTTCGAAATCTATTGATGTTTCCATATAACCTCAGGATGCAATATCGCGGCCCCCGAACAGGAAGCTTTAACGGACGTGAGCCAAAAGGCGAACCTTTTATACCCTGAAAACGGACTTTTTAGAACGTAATCTGAATGCTGTTTTTCAGTTCAACAGCAAGTAAGCCGGTAGAATTTTAATGTTCACTACAAGGCAGAGGAATATTCAAAGACAGTACTGACATTTATTGAGGAGCAGAACTTTTTGAACTCTTTCTGAAGGCTATATATTCATCATAAGTTGCATATCGATCGTCTTTAAGGTTGATATCCAGTTCTATAACACGATTAGCAACAGTTTGAATAAACTCATGGTCATGACAGGTAAATACAACAGTGCCGTTAAATCTTTTGATTCCATCGTTTACAGCCGTAATACTTTCCAGATCCAAGTGATTCGTAGGTCCGTCCAGCAATAACACATTGGCGCCAGACAACATCATTTTAGAGAGCATGCACCGAACTTTTTCTCCGCCCGAAAGCACGTTCGACATTTTCATGGCTTCTTCGCCGCTAAAAAGCATTTTTCCGAGAAAACCGCGGATGAA
>JAYTFA010000288.1:0-9634 GCA_043734765.1 Pseudobdellovibrio sp.
AGTTGTTGTAATCACGTAAAGCAGTTTTAGTTTTTTTCATTTCTCAAGTGGTTTCTATTAAATATTGACCAACGTTAATTCGTTTTGCCCTGAATGCGCCTTCACAATAGGATAAATATAAATTCCACATTCTCATAAATTTTTCATCAAAGCCCATTTGCACAACCTGACCCTTGGCATTGTTGAAGTTATTTCTCCAGATTTTGAGGGTATCTGCATAACAAATACCAAATTCAAACTGATCTGACAATTTCATTCCGTGTTGTTTACTTTTTTTATCAAAAATGCTGTTGGCTAAAAGCATTCCTCCCGGGAAAATGTAATTCTGGATAAAATCGGTTTTTTGCCGGTAACTGTAAAACAAATCATCGTGTATGGTTATTCCCTGAATGATGGCTTTTCCGTTGCCTTTTAATGAATTGGAAATTTTATTGAAATAATTGTCCCAGTACTTTTCGCCCACGGCTTCGATCATTTCGATTGAAACGATTTTATCATATTTGCCGCGGATATCGCGGTAATCGATTTCCTGTAAGTCGATATGTTTATTTAGGCCCCGGTCGGCTATGAGCTGCCGATTGTGAAAAGCCTGTTTAGGTGAATTCATCACCGCTGTAACTTTGCAGCCGGTTCGCTCGACGGCACGACTGAAAAACCCGCCCCAGCCACAGCCGATTTCAAGAATGTGATCGGACGACTTTATGTTAAGAGTATCAATGAGACGGTCGTATTTATTGAGTTGAGCCTGTTCAAGAGAGTCCTTCTCTGATCTGAAAATGCCTGAGGAATACGTCATGGTATTATCCAGCCATAATTTGTAGAAGTCATTTCCCAGATCGTAATGACTGACGATATTTTTTTTGGCTCCTGCTTTGGAATTCTTGGTAACAACTCTTTTCAACTGATATAGCAAAGTACCGAGCCAGGTGCCGTGCAGGGTTTTTCCCAGAGCTTGATCATTCAGGCAGGCCCACTCCACTAGGGCCGCAACATTATCAACTTCAATATCCGAATTAATGATACCCTCGGCCAGCCCCAGGTCACCTTTGCTGACGAGTTCATCAATAACTCTCCAGTTGTTGACCTGAATTTGGGCCACAAGCGGGCCTTCTCCGTAAACACCGGATTTTCCATCGGGGAAAGTTACGGCAACGCTCCCATGCTTTGCTTTTTTTAACACCTGGATAAAAAATTTAGCGGCGAATGAGGCTTGTGCCATGGGTTACATCCTTTTCCGGAGGTTGAGGTTTTCTGAAAAATTTTACTTTTTTAAAAAAAAGTTTAACAGCCTGATAATGAATTCTGAGCAGCACCAATGGCGTCATCCAGCCGTAATTTAAAATGACCATGAAGGCCGAGGCCTCATCCAGCGGAGTTAATGCTCCTTTGATCCACGTGACCAGACGCAGGCTCTGATCCGGGTTCATCAATTGAATATGGGCTTCCAGTTTGTTGTCGTTAAAGATAAATTTGAATTTGTAATGACCTTCAAGATCAAAAAAAGGTGAAACATGAAATTCTTTTTTTGCCACCAGCCAGGTATTTTTCAGATCCTGGCCGTTCTGATAAAGCCAGTAATAATGTTTTTCGCCGAAGGTGTTGCTCACTTCGCATAAGACCGCTTCTAATAAATCTTTCCGAAAAAAATACCAAAAACTTATCGGATTAAAAACAAAACCGAACATTTTGGGTATGGTCTGCAGAAAAACCTCAGCGCAATCGTAATTGAACTGTGTTTTGACGAAGGCTTTGATTTCCGGCTGAAGCAGGCTTTTACTGTTCGATATGTAGTTCCGGGAGTCTAGAGATAATAATCCATAAAAATTCTTTTTGAATATTTGTCTCAGTCGGAGTTGCTCAGACAGAGGAAAATAAATATTCATAATCGGATATTTAAAACTGTTTTCGGCCGTTTCGGAGCGAGAGTGATAAACATGTCCCTGCATCAATGAAATTTCATTTTTCATGGTCGTCTCCATGGAGTGTCGATTCCGAACAGCTTGGCAATATTTACGGCGCTGAGCAGACCATCTTCATGAAATCCGTAGCGAGTCCATGCGCCGCAATGAAAAACATTGTCAATTCCCTGAATCATCGGCAGTTCCAGTTGGGCTTCTATGGCCAATTGATCAAATTTCGGGTGATTATAATCGGCTTGAAAAAGACTTTTTTGCGGAATTCTAGAGGGATTTAGTGTGAGGAGCATATTTTTTTTGGTAGGCAAGGGTTGCAGCCGGTTGAGGTAATAAGTCAGAGACACCTGATGCTCTTCAGGAGTGTTTAAGTTGGCGCTTACATTCCACGAAGCCCAGCACTTTTTTGACCGGGGCATAAAACTTTCGTCATGATGTAAGTAAGCTGTGTTTTTTATTGTCTGGAAAGAACTTAAAACTCTTTTTACTTCAGAACTCTCCGTTTGAAGTATTTTGGAAGTCAGGCTCGGATGAGTTGCAAAAACAACCTTATCAAACAAGTACTCTCCCTTGGTGGTGTTGACTCTGAGATGGGAGCCATCTCTTTTGACTTTTAAAGTGGCTTCATCCAGATGTACATGCTCAAGTTTTTTAGCAATTTTCTGAACATAATTGATAGAGCCGTTTTTAACCGTTTTCCATTGAGGTCGATCATTCACCTGCAAAAGTTTATGATTGAGAAAAAATGTTAAAAATGTTTCAGCGGGAAAACTCATCATCAATTTTTCAGGTGTGGACCAGATGGCGGCCACCATCGGAAGAATGTACCATTCGGTTAATTCCTTTGAGTACTCCTGATTCTTTAACAGCTCGGCGATGCTCCATTTTTTTTGTCGCGAGAGATCGCGGTAAAATTCGGCCTTTTTATGAAATTTCAATATGTCGAGCAGAAGCCTGTAAAACCTGGGGTTGAGTAAATTTTTTCTCTGTGCAAAGACGCTATTTAAACTTTCGCCGGACCATTCCAAATTAAGTGATGGTGCCTGAATGGAAAGCGACATATCGGAGGCCACGGTTTCAACTTCCAGATACTTAAATAAAGAAAGCAGGTGGGGATAAGTGAGATCATTGTAAACGAGAAAGCCGGTGTCTACATTGGCCTCAGTCTCACCTATTTTAATTGAAGAGGTATGAGCGTGTCCGCCCAAGCGGTTATCCGCTTCGAATAAATGAACTTCATGCTTTTGTCCTAACAAAAGGCTTGATCCGAGACCGCTGATTCCTGAGCCGATAACGGCAATTTTCATATGCATAAACTCATCTTACATTAATGTCATAAGATATGCCACTAAATAATCAGGGAAAGATCAGAAGTCCGTTTTTGGGATTAAAAGGCCCAGCCGTAGCCGATTCTTAAAAGAATAATATTGGCCGCCACGGTATCAGAGCTTTGAAAGAGCTGATATTCAAGAGAAGCAGGGATGAAATTTTTATTGTTTATAAAATAGTCCAAACCTATGGCTCCTGCAAAGGTGAACGTCATTTTAATGTCATCTGCCTTAAGTGCGGTGGTTGTTTTACTCATCGGAAATTTAGTGGTGCCGCCCCCGGCAACCCACACAAGCGCACGGCTTTTTGTGAGATCAAAGCGGACATAGCCGCCTGCAGATAAATAATTTATAGCGGCATTACAATTTTTAGAGGTTAAATTGTCGCAGGACAAAAAACGTGAGGTTCCTGTTACGTTAAAAGGTTCATAACCGAAGGTGCCTCTTAAAATAAGCCAACTACTGAACGGATAATCTATGGCCCCGGTTAAACCTACGGAGCTTCCCTTTAATGGAACATCTTCCTGGTTGGGTGTGGGTTGTGTGCCGTCAGCCTGCTTGGTGCTCATGTTGTTGGTCGCGACTGTTAACAGTGCCGAAATTTTAGTGCTACTGAGCCGATAAACTCCTTTAGTGCCGGTTTGACCTGGGCCACCTTCCACGGGCGAGGCCTCTGCGCTGATGGAAGTAGCAACTAACTCAACCGATACCGCTCCATCGGTTTTGCCTTTATTGATAATAGCAATGGCACGGCCATTTTTAGATTGGGTAACTGTAGCAATGGCAATTTTTTTATTGGCGGCGTTTAAAAGGTAAATCCGTTGATCTACAACTACATTCTCGTCTTCTAAATCAAGAAGCACTTTATTGCCCTTGGTTTGAATGATCTTAACAGCATGACTTTGGCCGGAGAAAAATAGAATGACGAGAATTAAACTAAATATTTTCATATAAACAGTAAACCCCTTTTAAATTGTCCGATTCGAATACAGTTTGACTGTTAACCTGATGTTCCCAAAGAAAGACAGACTCATCAGACGAAGCTGAACTGAGGATTGATACTAATTTAGAAGTGCTGGAAAAGCCTTTTACGGATTGATAAGAACAGGCAAGGGGTTTTAAGTTTTGCACACTGAAGCTCGCTGAGCTGGATTCAAAGTCTTTTCGATCGGGTGATTTATAGATTGTGCAGGATGAAAAAAAAGATAAAAGCAAAAGAAGGGAGATAATAATTTTAACTGAGCTCATCAAATTATTGTGAGTGTATTTGCTAAAAAAATAAAGCCTTTTGTGGATACAAAAGGCTTTATTAGAAAGATCATGCTTTTAATATGAATTTAGAACGGAATATCTTCGCTTTGGTTAAATGTAGGTTCCGGTCCGAAATCCGCAAAATTGAAATCGCTGCCCTTGTTCGGAGATGAGTTCGTTGAAGAACTTGCTCCGGTTGAAGTTGAATTTTCTTTATTTACAGAATCTAAGAACCTTACATCGGTTGCTACGATTTCTGTAGAATACATTTTCACACCATTTTTTTCGTAAGAGTTTGTTTGTAAACGACCTTCTACATAAACCTGGCGACCTTTTGCTAAGTATTTACCGCAGATTTCTGCTAACTTGCCCCATACTGTGACTCTGTGCCATTCAGTGCGTTCCTGTTTTTGCCCATCTTTACTATTCCAATTTTCACTTGTGGCAACATTCAAACGTGTAACTGTATTGCCTTGGCCTACAGCTTTAACTTCAGGATCCTGACCTAAACGACCTATGATAATAACCTTATTAACTCCAGACATATGCCCTCCCTTGTATGTTTTCCTTTTGAGCGCTTAATGAGTCAATCAGCGAATCTGATTTGCCAGAAGATTGTGCACAAGCAAAGCCCATCTATTAAAAGAATAGCATATAGAAGAGGCTGAATGAAGATTGAAAATCGGATTTGCTGTCTGGTTTGCAGATTATTTCAGGGGTGTAAACTGAGGAGGCATTCCCATTTGAGTGGCAGAAACCTTAAATTTGTAGCTGCTGATGAAGCCGGAATCGACTTTATAACCATCCAGGAAGGATAAAAATAACTTCGCTTTTTCTTTAAAGGGCCCAGTGGCTTTGATATCCAAAGACAGGTTATAAGCTCCGATGATAGGGGTTATCTGTCCGCCTACATTTTGAAATGTGACCGATAGATCGCCTTTTATCTCGCCATAAAGTTCATCTTTGTTTGTGCCGAGTTTTCCATTTTCAATCGTAAATTTTCCGTTGGCAAGGCGACCTTTTAATTCAACTTTTCCTAATTTAATTTCAGGCAAGGCAATTTGTCCCAGATCCTGTAGAGGGATAACTGTTGAAGCCATTTCAAATTTTAAGATGGTTATGCTGAGATCAAGTTCCGGCTGCTCAGTCATTGTAAGGTCGGCAATAGCCTGGGACGTGAGGCTTAATTCGCCTTTGATAGGCAGAGAAATATCAGCTACGGCGCGTGCTTCTTTTAGGCTCAGGTTGCTTGCAATAACTTCGATTTTTGATTTATCAACACCATTGGCGGAAGAAGACGGGTGTATTGAAATCTCCAGTTCGCCTTTCAAAAATCCCTTGGCAATTATTTTGCCGCCGGGTTTTCTTGCAAGAAGAGCTGAAATTGAAGGAGACACCTGCAGTTCATCACTTGTTAAAGAGGATATCTGCGGTGTTTCAACATAAAGCTTTTCCAATGATATGGATGTTGAAAGTGGATTTAAATGCATTTTTTCAAATTGTAAAAAAACTTTATTGCCGGTCATTTTTGAAACTTGTGATGAAATTAAGTCGTTAAGATCACTCAGCGGAAATAATAAAATCAGAAACAGTAATGTCATCGCAAAAGTTAAAAATATTTTCCACTTATTAGAAAATAAAAACCTGAAAAAAATTACGATACCGTTCATCATTGGTTAGACCCTTTGGACTTTTTTTCTTTTTTATCTGGTTCCGGCAAGGGTTCAACAGTGGGTTCAGGAACCTTTAACGAATAAAGTTTGTAGGTCACATCGTAGTAGCGGGTGTCTTGGCGGTTGGCACTGATAAGGAGGTCTTTCATTTTGACGCTTTCAGAAATAGTCGCGAGAGAAGATCCGATATCCACAATTTGTTTAAGATTTAATTTTGCCAGTTTAATCTGAAGCACATTGGAAATTAAACTCTGAGGAATCAGCCGGCCTTCAACAGGCCCCTCACTCATTCCTAAATTCTGTTCAGGAATGAGTTCAGCACGAGAAATTATAGACTCCACGGCAACCTGAAGGCCCTGGCTGTTGGGCGGCACCACCACATTAGGAGCGCCCGAGGATTCTCGGTAAGTTCTGAAAAGATCACGTATTAAATTACGCTTTTCTTCAAAGAGAGAAAGTGTTTTTTGCGACTGCGTGAGATTACTGAGAGGCAGAAATAAGATGACAAATAAAACGGCCAGAACAGCCAATGCTGTAGCCACTTTCTGCATATTCGGTGTCATGTTTTCATAACGGTCCTGTAGTTGAGCATAAGAAGGGGACTCCTGAATTTGCTGTCCGATTTTATGCGCTAGGGCTTTTGATTGCTCTTTGATATTGGTCACTAAACTCATTTAATTAACCCTCGATCCGCTTTAAAGGAAATATTAAATGCAGTGCGGTTGGGCACTAAACTTAAATTAGAAGGTTGCGAGTTCACTATGCCGTCAGCGGCAATGGTTTTCATGTTCTGTGAAAGCGTGGCGATTTCTTTAGGCGAGCTGGCGTAACCGATGATCTGCACAACATCGTCTTTAATCTGAAAGGTCATGATATCAACTTTAACCTGATCTTTTTGGGGAGCGGCTTCGCTTACTTTTTTTAAGATATCCAACGCCGAATTCATCTGAGCCACTTGGGCAACCAACTTGAGTTCAGCGGCTTTTTTCTTATTTTCTTTTATATATTTTTTAAGCCCGGCTTCATTGGCCTGTTTTTTCGGAAGCTTGGCCACATTTTTAGCTTGAGTGACGATAGCTTCATCGCTTTTGTCATTCAGTGTGGTGGAAAAAGTTCCTCTGAACGACGACCACACAAATAATACGAAAAGTGCGGCAATACCGCTCTGAGCGACATTACCCCATTGTTCCCATAAAATTTTAAACCGGTCATTTTGCTTTGCAAACTCACCTTTCAGCAGATTTGCAGCCGGATTGCGAGGTTTTTTGAAAGCTTCGAGCGCAATACCAACAGCCGTGGTAAAACGTGATTCAATTTCATGTGCCTGCTCCGGTGACGAAAGTGAATTCATTGAACCGACATAGTTCTGCAGCAAATTAATAGAGTTACAGGCAATCTCAAGATGCTGGGTTAAAAAGCCGCTCAGATTAGGAAGTAAACTTCCGCCGCCCGTAAAATGGAGTGCCGTGATATCCGCATTGAATTCACTTTGCAGTTCCAGAGCCGTCATCTGAATATCGCGTACAAGTTCTCTGAGTCCTTTTGTTAAAAGTGCCGAAAGCTTGGCTTGTTCAAAACTTGCGTTTTCCTTGTTGATAAGAAGAGCGCCCTGAGTGTGTAAGACACGTAAAGCTTCAATGTAGGAAATGCTCTGATTTTTAATAATTTCGTGAACCAGTTGATTGGCTCCCCAGAATAAACTTCTCGTGAAAATCAGGCGATTGTCTTCATAAGCCGTAAAAAGAGTTTTTTTATGGCCGATATTTAAAATGATCTGAATGTATTTTTTTGGTTTTTCGTTTTCATTTAAATCGAGGGTTTCGGTTTGCTCTGGCGGGGGCGATTCCCAATCTTCTACGAGGTTTGCAAAAGCCAGACCATCTACGGTGACGGCATGAATATCGATACCGAAATTGGCGGCAAGAGAAATAATTTTTTCAACCTGGGTTTTGGGTGCTGCAGTTGCGAGGATATCGGAACTGGCGCCCAGGGTTCGTATGACCTTGGCGTCAAAAACGCAGGAATCCGTACTGAACGGAATATCCTCTTCCATTTCAAAGGACAGACTTTTTTGAATTTTCAATCTGTCGGAGAACGGAAAAGTTTTGAATCGAGTGGTAACCTGATCTTGTTTAACAGATAAGATCCAGCGGGCCTGTGAGTAGTCGCCGCTGGCTAAAAAATTGCGGACAAACTCAATAACTTCAAGTTCTTTATCTTCAACAGTAACATTCTGACTTAATTGTTTTTCCTGAATTTGATTTATGGAAATAATTTTTTTATTTTGGAACAGCTCAACTAATTTGACTGAGTATTCGCCGATATCAAGACCTATCGATCGCATGCTGCCCCTTCTCTGTTGTAATCTCTGCTACTTCTCACTCCAATATACGACACGAGGAGCACCTTTGGGAAGAGGATCTTGAGTTGGTGCCCCGGACGTTGATCCAGGATTGGTTCCGCCCGGATTCTGCGGATTCGGTGGCTGCGGATTTTCCGCCAGTTTTTCTTTATCAACATAACCCTTTATCCGCGAAGCAGCTTTGCTAATATCAAAAACCACGGCTGTGATATTTTTTTGTAATGCAAATTTTCCGCTGCCGTACAGACCGGTAGACTTGATTCTGAAGTTGAATACTTTATTGCAAATCATCGGAATCTTGTCGAATTCCTTAGAGAGCCTTGTGCCATCGCGGTTGTCGATAAATTCTTTAAAATTTGTAAAGCATTTTTGACCTTCGCCTTTAAACGGGCCGCCTTTTTCCGGATCTTTTCGTCTTTCAATGGCTGCGTCAACCGCGCTTTCGGTGATTCCGCTATCCAGTGAGAGTAAAACCGCTTTACTTGCAGTATTGGGATTAATGGCCTTCATTCCGTAAATCGTAATTCGCGGAGCCAGTAAATCAAAAAATACATCGGTCATGCCGGGCACTAATCTCAGTTCTTCAATGGTTCTGAATCCGCGATTAGGCGGATAACCCGTACCTAATTGTGAAAAGGCAGAACGTTTATCTCCGTCGCCACTGGCAGCGGTGTTGGAGTCACTCATCCAGTCAATAACTCTATTTATGAGTTCATCAAACCTGATATTTTGATATTCGGCACGGAAATCATCGTCGGTTGATATTTTCTGTTCAAAAACATTCAGCAACTGCTTTTTGGTTATTTCTCTTAAAACTTTTGATGGTGAAGCCAGATCATTAACATCTATTTTTGAACCTTCATCTTCAATGGTGTGAGAATAAGTTGCGTCCAGCAAAGATCCCGAGTTGATTTCCTCAACAGCATCTTTATCAACGGTATTTAAATCTTTAGGAATAGGTAGTGGCCAAAAGAAGGGATCTTTCCATCCGATGCGGTCAATAATCTCCATTGCCGATTCGGGTAGCGGAGCGAGTACAGCCTGTTGGTATATTTTAATTCGCAATAATGCAATCTGCATGCCGTTACGGGCGGCGTAAAAGGCTTT
>JAYTFA010000289.1:0-4545 GCA_043734765.1 Pseudobdellovibrio sp.
CTTCAACCAGTATATCCATACCACGTCACAATTCGTTCAATTAACAAAATTCAGTTCGAAGAAAATGTCGGAAAACTGTGGAGTTTTTCTTGTGATTTACTTTTATTTTGTTCGTATGCATTCAAAATTCAAATCCATGCATTTGTTTTAATGAATAATCATTATCATATGCTCGTACGAACTCCAGATGCCAACTTGGATAAATTTATGAACTATTTTAATCGTGAATTAAGTAGAGAAATTACATTTAGGACCGGCAGAATAAATCAGAAATTCGGAGCTCGGTATCACGCTTCGATTGTCGGAGATTTGAGCTATTATCATAATGTCTATAAATACGTTTATCGAAACCCGGTTGAGGCTCAACTTTGTGATCGAGTGGAAGATTACAAATATAGTTCAATTAACTTTGTTTTAGGCCGCGAGAAGTATCTGTTTCCGGTATTCGACACCTATTTCGAAACTATTGAGGACCATTGGCCAAACTTAGGTTGGCTAAATACATCCTACGAAAAAGTAGAAATCATCAAAATAAAAACTGGTTTAAGAAGTCCCTACTTTTCGCTTCTGAACTGAATTGACCCTGACATAAACCTTAACGTCAGTAATCCAGGACGTCAGTCTTATTGTTTTCCAATTTTTGACATCTACTTAGATATGGCCCCATCAAAAGGTCTAAAGTGCCAGCTACCCAAGCTACCCCAAAGTCCGGAAATAACTTTTTGAAGTTTCTGGACCTCAGGTTTTCTCAAATTGAGCCGATCAGTTGTATGAGATTGAGACAACCCAGTAATTCAGGCAAGGACGCCTGAGTTTAGCAAAGAGGATTTTTGCTAAGAGCTGTAAGCAGCGACTTCAAGGAGGAAGGCATGGGACTGAGAATAAATTCAAATACTGCCGCCTTAAATACACAGTATCAGTTGCGTAACAACAACAAGAGTATTGGCCAATCCATGGAGAAATTATCATCGGGTTATAGAATCAGTAAATCTGCTGATGATGCCGCTGGTATGGCAATTTCAGAAAATATGCGAGCCAACATTCGCGGACTTAAACAGTCTGATCGAAATGCACAGGATGGCGTTTCACTTACTCAGGTAGCTGAGGGTGGCCTAAATCAAATAGCAAATATATTACTTCGCCTTCGTGAATTAAGTATTCAGTCTGCTTCTGACACAGTTTCGGATTCTGACCGAGGTTTAATTTCTCTTGAATACAATCAGATGTTACAGGAAGTCGATCGATTGGCAAATTCTACGGAATACAATGGAACAAAATTATTGGCCGGCGTGGGTAACAAAATAGATTTTCAGATCAACACTAAAAATTCAGATCAAGTAGATCGTATTTCTTTTGATCCGGCACAAACCGACATGAGCACAACTTCTTTGGGCATTGAGCACAGTGGCGTGAGCAGTAAGCCGTTGGCGCAAAATACGTTGGACATGATTGATCACGCGATTGGGAATGTAAGCGAATTAAGAGCGACATTCGGTTCGGTACAGAGTCGTTTAATTACGGCCACAGAAAACATTTTGAGTAATATAGAAAACCTTTCTGCAGCTAACTCTCGTATCAAAGACACTGATATAGCAGAGGAAAGTTCGGAATTGGCGAAAAAGAATTTAATGCTGACAGCAGGGACTTCAATCCTTGCTCAGGCAAATCAGCAACCTGGACAGGCCTTATCTCTTTTAACAAGGGGATAGTGAAAGTTAAGGACACTTGCTCGTGCAAGTGACGATGCTGATGTGAAGCGAAAGATTCCTGCGAGGAATGGGGTCAGGCCCCCAAAAGGCCTGGCCCGCTAATTTGGTTCTTTTAAATTTTATTAAACAATTGCTGGAAAATGGATTTTCAGCAAATTAAAAAGACGAGCTACGGATAGCTTGTCTCAAAGAAGAATAAACAAGGAGGATTTTTTATGGGGCTACGTATTGCCACAAACGTGCAGGCATTAAATGCACAAAAAAACTTATATGGTCTGAGCAATGATCTATCGACCACAATGGCGAGACTATCTTCGGGTCACCGAATAAATAGATCTGCCGACGACGCTGCGGGACTCGCGATTTCTGAGAATTTAAAAGCATCGATTCGCGGTTTTAAACAAGCTAACAGAAATGCGAATGACGGTATTTCACTTGTGCAGGTTGCAGAGGGCGGATTGAACGAAATTTCAAGCATGCTGGTAAGACTTCGGGAATTAGCGATCCAGACTTCATCTGACACTATCGGTGACCGTGAAAGAGGATTGGTTAACGTGGAATACCAACAATTAAAAGAAGAAATTGAACGCGTAGCACAGACCACGCAGTTTAACGGTGCTTCACTTTTGAATGGTACCGGCGGAGTTTTAGATTTCCAAGTAGGTGTTTATAATGATCCTATTAACGATAGAATCAGTTTTGATGCCAGCCAGGGAAATGCAACGCTTCAATCGATGATGTTACAAGACTTATCTGTGGTAACAAAAGAGCAGTCTCAGCAGAGCTTGGCTTTTGTGGATGATGCGATGAATTTTGTAGGAGCTGCAAGAGCCAGCTTGGGTGCATTGCAAAACCGATTACAGACAACATCTCAGGTTTTAGCTACTTCTGAAGAAAACTTTGCGGCGGCGAACTCACGGATTCGTGATACCGACATCGCGGAAGAATCAACTTCGTTAGCCAAAAATAACATTTTGATGAATGCGGCCACTGCGGTATTAGCTCAAGCCAATACTCATCAGCAATTAGCATTAAAGTTGTTAGGCTCATAAAACCGATCTAACTGAAATAGATTGAGTTTTTGAGATAAATTTGCGAGTTTAGGTTCCCATTAGAGGGAATTGAGGATTCGTGCGTCTTTACAAAATTGTTCTGGTAGCGGTTTTTACGGTAGTGGTTAGTTTTTCAAATTCTGCCCTCGCTCTGAACCTGAGTGTTATTGGTCCCTGTGACCAACGGCCCCAGTTGACGGCGTATGTTGATTTGGAGTTAAAACAGGAAGTCACATTAGGTGACCTTACAGTTAAAGTGCTAAATGCAAATCGCATTCCTTTTAAGGGTGATGTGGATGGCATTGCGCAGATATTTGATTCGCCAATGGGCATCGATGCGAAAGAGATTCTGAACTCTACGCAAATGCGAGCTTATGGTTGGTGCGTCCACGTGGATAACGAAGAGCCTGCAGATATGCCGGACAAAGTTGTTATCACGGCGAGAGTTAAAAATATAATATGGTTCTATGCCTACTCCCTTTATTCTAACGGGACTTGGATGGACTACTGCACTCCGTCTTGGAAAGTGCATTCGATAAAATATTGCAAAATCCTAAAATCAACTAAATAATAAAAAACAATTTACTTAAAAAATTAAAAAAACTTTTAAAAGGACATTTTATGCAAGCCATGCCATTTCGTAAACTAGGTGATTCGGGTATTTCGGTTAGTTTATATTCTTTCGGGTCTTGGGTTACCTTTGGTAAACAGCTCGACAACAACCTGGCTAAAGATTGTATTAAGTATGCTTTTGACCACGGAGTTAACTTTTTTGATAATGCCGAAGTTTATGCCAACGGTAAATCAGAAGAGTTTATGGGCGAAGCTTTCCGGCAGATCGGTTTGGCCCGTAACGAATATGTTTTAACCACAAAGTTTTTCTGGGGTATTGAAAAACGCATAAATTTTCAGAACACATTGAACCGAAAATATTTAATGCAGGCCATGGAAGGATCCTTAAAAAGACTCAAAACCGATTTTGTGGATGTGGCTTACTGCCACCGCTACGATCCTGAGACCCCGATTCATGAAATTTGTTTTGCTATGGATCAGATGATACGTGACGGTAAAGCTCTTTACTGGGGAACAAGCGAATGGCCAGCCTTAGCCATTGATTTGGCCTATGATTTTGCGGTGGAAAATGGATTGCACCGACCTATTGTAGAACAACCTCAGTATAATCTTCTTCACAAAGATAAAGTGGAAAAAGAATTTGCGATGCTTTACAAAAAAATGAAGCTGGGATTAACTATTTGGAGTCCGTTGGCATCCGGAATATTAACGGGAAAATATTTAAACGGGATCCCTGCAAATACTCGCGCCAGTATGCCGTCGCTGAGTTTTGTGAAGGACGAAGTTGAAAATAAAGAGAACATTTCTAAAGTTAAAAAACTAAATGAGATATCTAAAAAGTCCGGAATTTCGATGACTCACCTGGCTTTGGGCTGGTGTGCCCTTAATCCGAATGTAAGCACGGTTATTTTAGGCGCGAGTCGAATTGAGCAGTTGAAAGATAATTTGGAAGCTTTGAGATTTCTGAATCAGGTAGCGGAATTAAAAAAAGAATTAGACGCCATTTAAGAAAAGAGAATCCATGAAAAATATTTCAATTACTTAATTTTGCCGATTTAATTAAGTTCTAAATAACTGAAAATTTTTTTTATTTTGTCTGATGTAGACTGTAAAACCGATGCGCGCCAGGCTTCATCAGTAGGATAGAACATTTCTCGATAGAGGGTCTTGATTTCCTGAGAGGTTTCCGCCGAAGCCGGATAGTGAAAGTT